>NZ_AJRE01000189.1:0-1850 GCF_000296955.1 Streptococcus sp. GMD4S | reverse complement strand
CTTCGATTGTATTGCTTTTATTATTATACCTTATCAAAAGACTGCTGGCAAACTTTTTCAGTTATCAGCTAACAGTTTTAGATGGGATTAGAATTCTTTTAAAAAAAATGATATGATAGAGTTTATGGATAAAAATAAGATAATGGGATTAACCCAAAGAGAAGTCAAGGAAAGACAGGCTCAAGGTTTGGTCAATGACTTTACCGCTTCGGCCAGTACCAGTACTTGGCAAATCATCAAACGAAATGTTTTTACACTTTTTAACGCATTAAACTTTGTTATTGCTCTAGCGCTGGCCTTTGTGCAGGCTTGGAGCAATCTGGTTTTCTTTGCCGTTATCTGCTTTAACGCTTTTTCTGGGATTGTGACTGAGCTACGGGCCAAACACATGGTGGACAAGCTCAATCTCATGACCAAGGAAAAGGTCAAAACCATTCGTGATGGTCAAGAAGTTGCTCTCGATCCAGAAGAGTTGGTTCTAGGAGATGTCATTCGTTTGTCTGCTGGAGAGCAGATTCCTAGTGATGCTCTGGTTCTGGAAGGATTTGCGGAAGTCAATGAAGCTATGTTGACGGGTGAGAGTGATTTGGTGCAAAAAGAAGTGGATGTCTTGCTTTTATCAGGGAGTTTCCTAGCCAGTGGCGCAGTTTTGGCTCAAGTCCACCATGTCGGGGCAGAAAACTATGCTGCCAAACTCATGCTGGAAGCTAAGACAGTGAAACCAATCAACTCCCGTATCATGAAATCGCTAGACAAGCTAGCTGGTTTTACTGGGAAAATTATCATTCCCTTTGGTCTAGCTCTCTTGTTAGAAGCCTTGATGTTAAAAGGCTTGCCCCTCAAGTCATCCGTTGTAAATTCGTCAACAGCCCTTTTGGGAATGTTGCCTAAGGGAATCGCCCTTTTGACCATTACTTCGCTCTTGACTGCGGTGATTAAGCTGGGCTTGAAAAAGGTCTTGGTGCAGGAGATGTACTCTGTCGAGACCTTGGCGCGCGTGGATATGCTCTGTCTGGACAAAACGGGCACCATCACCCAAGGAAAGATGCAGGTGGAGGCGGTTCTTCCTCTGACGGAAACTTATGATGATGAGGCTATTACTAACATTCTGACCAGCTACATAGCTCATAGTGAGGATAAAAATCCAACAGCCCAAGCCATTCGCCAGCGTTTCCAAGGTCAGGTTTCCTATCCTATGCTTTCGAATCTTCCTTTCTCAAGCGACCGTAAGTGGGGAGCTATGGAGTTGGAAGATTTGGGAACTGTTTTCTTAGGAGCGCCCGAGATGTTGTTGGACAATGAAGTCCCTGAAGCCAGAGAGGCTCTAGAGAGAGGTTCACGTGTCTTGGTATTAGCCCTTAGTCAGGAAAAACTAGACCACCACAAACCACAGAAACCATCTGATATTCAGGCCCTGGCCTTGCTGGAAATCTTGGATCCGATTCGAGAAGGAGCAGCTGAGACACTAGACTATCTTCGTTCCCAGGAAGTAGGCCTCAAGATTATCTCTGGTGATAATCCAGTCACGGTTTCCAGCATTGCCCAAAAGGCTGGTTTTGCAGACTATCACAGCTATGTAGATTGCTCAAAAATCACGGATGAGGAATTGATTGCCATGGCTGAAGAGACAGCTATTTTCGGTCGTGTTTCCCCTCATCAAAAGAAACTCATCATCCAAACGCTGAAAAAAGCAGGGCATACAACGGCAATGACAGGGGATGGTGTCAATGATATCCTAGCTCTCCGCGAAGCAGATTGTTCGATCGTTATGGCTGAAGGAGATCCTGCGACTCGTCAGATTGCTAATCTGGTTCTCTTGAACTCTGACTTTAATGATGTTCCTGAGATTC
>NZ_AJRE01000188.1:0-1862 GCF_000296955.1 Streptococcus sp. GMD4S | reverse complement strand
GTTCCCGTCTTCACTTGTAATAAAGAAGGAGAGATGGTAAAATAGACGAGTGAAACTAAGACAGAAAAAAGCAAAAAACAAGCTACTTTTACAGTATGGAATCGGCATTGCTCTGGTAGTACTAGTCATGACGACTTCCTTCCTTTATCTGATATCACTCAGCATGAAACCCTATCAAGATGCTAGAGTTGAGGGAGAAAAACTAGCCAAGCAGTATGCAGAATTGGAAGAGGCAGATCAGGTTGATTTTTATAATGGACTAGAAGGTTATTACAGCGTTTTAGGACATAATAAAAAGCAAGAGGCCATTGCCGTACTGATTGAAAAGAATGACCACAAGATTTATGTCTATCAGCTTGATAAGGGGATTTCTCAAGACAAGGCAGCGACGATTTCGAGGGAAAAAGGTGCTAGCGACATTGACAAAGTCACTTTTGGTCGCTATCAGGACAAGCCGATTTGGGAAGTTAAGTCAGGAAACCACTACTATCTGATAGATTTTGAAACAGGAGCAGTGATCCAATAAGGAGGGCATATGAAACTATCCAAACGTGTACTAGAAATGGAAGAAAGCGTCACTCTAGCTAGTGATGCAAGAGCCAAAGCGTTAAAAGCTCAAGGAAAAGATGTTCTTTTCTTAACCTTGGGACAGCCAGATTTTCATACTCCTGAAAATATTCAGGATGCGGCGGTGGAAGCGATTCGTGATGGACGAGCTTCCTTTTATACAGTTGCTTCAGGTCTGCCAGACTTAAAGGCTGCGGTTAATACCTACTTTGAACGCTATTATGGCTATTCTGTAGCAGCCAATGAGGTTACCTTTGCCACAGGTGCTAAGTTCTCTCTCTACACCTTCTTTATGGCTGTGGTCAATCCAGGTGATGAGGTCATCATTCCTACACCATACTGGGTCAGCTATGGAGACCAGGTCAAGATGGCAGAAGGTGTGCCAGTCTTTGTCCAGGCCAAGGAAGACAATCACTTTAAAGTAACAGTAGAGCAGTTAGAAGTAGCTCGTACAGATAAGACCAAGGTCTTGGTTCTCAATTCACCATCGAATCCGACTGGTATGATCTACTCTCGTGAGGAACTCTTGGCTATCGGAAATTGGGCTGTTGCGCATGATGTCCTTATCCTAGCAGATGATATTTATGGACGTCTGGTTTATAACGGGAACGAATTTGTTCCAATTTCTAGTTTGTCAGAAGCCATTCGCAAGCAAACCATTGTGATTAACGGTGTATCTAAGGCCTATGCCATGACTGGTTGGCGGGTAGGTTATGCTGTGGGAAATCCTGAAATTATCGCTGCTATGAGCAAATTAACAGGACAAACGACTTCAAATCTGACAGCAGTATCTCAATATGCAACGATTGAGGCGCTGACTGGACCGCAAGACTCTGTTGAAACCATGCGCCAAGCCTTTGAAGAGCGCTTGAATACCATTTATCCTCTCTTGTGCCAAGTACCAGGATTTGAAGTTGTCAAGCCCCAAGGAGCCTTCTATCTTTTCCCAAATGTCAAAAAAGCGATGGAGATGAAGGGTTATACCGATGTGACAGAGTTTACAACGGCTATTCTCGAAGAAGTCGGCCTTGCCTTGATTACAGGAGCTGGATTTGGAGCACCAGAAAATGTTCGTCTCAGCTATGCCACAGACTTGGACACATTAAAAGAAGCTATTCGTCGTTTGCACCAGTTTATGGAAAAATAAAACTTAGAATCTTCGCCTTTTTAGCGAAGATTTTTTGTAACGAAAATCTCGCGATTTTTATCTAGTAGAACCTAGCTATCACAGTCTATTTATGGTAAAATAGTGGGTAATGATGTCTTCGGACAAGTTAAACGAAAAAAGGAAGATA
>NZ_AJRE01000187.1:0-1866 GCF_000296955.1 Streptococcus sp. GMD4S | reverse complement strand
CAAGGTAACAAAAGAGTCTGATAATGTTGCTCATAATATTTTAGGTTATTACGTGACCAATCAATCTGACGGGGCTTTTAAAGAAAAAATGTCCACCATTATGGGTGAGGATTGGGATGTGAATGATAAATTGACTTCTTCAAAAATGGCTGGAAAGGTCATGGAAGCTATTTATAATCAGAATGGTTTTGTCTTAGAGTCTCTAGGTAAGACTGATTTTGACAACCAAAGAATCGCAAAAGGTGTTTCGGTTAAGGTAGCTCATAAAATTGGAGATGCCGATGAGTTTAAACATGACACTGCCATTGTTTATACGGATTCTCCTTTCGTTCTTTCCATTTTCACCAAAAATTCTGATTATGATACTATTGCTAAGATAGCTAAGGATGTTTATGAGGTTCTAAAATGAGGGACCAGGATTTTTTAAATCATTTTCTCCAAAAAGAGTATTTCAAAAAACATTCTAAAGTCGTATTAGCTTTGTCTGGCGGACTGGACTCAATGTTTTTATTCCATCTATTGTCTACTTATCAGAAAGAGTTGGAAATTGAGTTGATTTTAGCACATGTCAATCACAAGCAGAGAAGGGAATCTGATTGGGAGGAAAATGAACTAAGGAAGTTAGCTGATGCAGCTGAACTTCCTATTTATATCACATGCTTTTCAGGAGACTTTTCAGAAGCGCGTGCTCGAGAGTTTCGTTATGATTTTTTTAGGAAAATCATAAAAGAGGTTGGAGCAACTGCCTTGGTTACTGCCCACCATGCAGATGATCAAGTTGAAACGATTTTGATGCGCTTGATTCGAGGAAGTCGGCTACGTCATTTAACAGGAATAAAAGAAAGTCAAGTAGTTGATGGAATTGAAATCCTCCGTCCCTTGTTGCCTTTTCATAAAAAGGACTTTCCACCAATTGTTCATTTTGAAGATCAAACAAATCAGGAAAATACCTATTTTCGCAATCGCATTCGGAATAGGTATATACCAGAGCTTGAAAAAGAAAATCCTCTTCTTAAATCCGCCCTTTTAGATTTAGGAAGGGAAATTTCAGATTACCAAGCAACAATAACGGAACTTTCGAAACAAATTGATGTGGAAGATTTGAATGAGTTCTTTTCATACTCAAAACAAACTCAAGGAATCTTGCTCCAAAACTATCTTAATCAATTTCCAGACTTAAATCTGACAAAGGCTCAGTTTGCTGAAGTTCGACAGATTTTAGCAACGAAAAGTCAGTATCGTCATTCTCTTAAAAATGGCTACGAATTGATAAAAGAGTATCAACGGTTTCAAATTTGTAAAATCAGTCCTCAGGCCGATGAAAAGGAAGATGAACTTGTGTTACACTATCAAAATCAAGTTCGATATATGGGCTATTTATTTTCCTTTGGCATCCCTATTGAAGGGGATTTTGTTCAAAAAGTAACGGTTTCACGGGAAACATCTGTACATATTAGATGTCGAAAACCTGGCGATGTTATTATCCTGAATGGTCATCGAAAGAAACTGAGACGCTTATTTATAGATTTAAAAATCCCTATTGAAAAACGAAAAATAACCCCTATTATTGAGCAATTTGGAGAAATTGTCTCAATTTCAGGAATTGCGACCAGTGATTTGAGTAAAAACACGAAAAATGATATAATGAACACTGTGATTTATATAGAAAAAATAGATAGGTAAAAAGATGTTAGAACACGATATTAAAAAAATCCTCGTTTCACATGATGAAATTACAGAAGCAGCTAAAAAGCTAGGTGCGCAACTAACAAAAGAATATGAGGGGAAAAATCCAATTCTTATTGGAATTCTGAAAGGATCGATTCCTTTTATGGCTGAATTGGTCAAACATATTGATACGCATAT
>NZ_AJRE01000186.1:0-1879 GCF_000296955.1 Streptococcus sp. GMD4S | reverse complement strand
ACTCCTTTTTAAAGAAAGGATAGGTCGCTATGGTTTGAGAAAATTCGCGGCCATTTTGCAGGGCTTGAGCCAAATCTTGACCGATTTCGTTAAAGAGCTGTGAGCCTTGTTCCTGCATGATCTGAAAAATCTGCATCAGCTCCATCCCCTGCGAAATCATATTGCCCCATTCACGCGCATAATAAGCTGTCAGATAAGTCTGGACAAAGATTCCTAGAAAGGGAATCCGCGCTAACATCGAGAAGACCCGCATCTTGGAACTTCTTTTGTAAAAAGTGAGAGCTAAAAGCAAAGATAGAGAGCAAACCAACACTAGTCCCAGAAATATTTGTGGCAGATTGCCGATGATTTGAGTGGCGATATTGCTACTGTCCAGTTGAGGAAGTAGATAGTTTCTCAACCCCAGCATGATTAGCAGGAGAAATCCCAGCAAAATCAGAGGATAGGTCGCCACTTCGATTAACTTTTTCTTGACCTTGGACAAATTATCCAGATATTCTTCTATCTTCCCCAGACTCAGGTGAAGATTTCCATGCACTTCAGCTAGAGATAACTGGGTCACAATAGCACTTGAAAAGCCCAAGCTGTCCATCATCTCTGAGAAAGATTTCCCCTGAGCCAAGCCTTGGTGCATCTGGGCCACATAGTCCTTTTCTAGCAGGGCACTTCTTCCCAAGAAAGAAATAATATCCACCAAATGAAAGCCACTGGAGAAGAGATTGTTAAACAGGGTGATGATTTTCTTCTGCTTAGCTGTAGCTAATTTTTTCCGTTTCGGCCTGAAGACTTGTGATATGTCCATCTTTAAGAAGCTGGTCAATCTGTTCATTCCACCTGGTTGGCTGGTGTTCTTGATAGTCTTTGTTTGCAAAGTCAACGATTCCTCCTCCCCCGATTAATCTCTGGTAGCAGACTCCTTGCAGAACAACTGCTAATTCCTCCTCCGTCACCCCCAACTCCAGAAGGCGTTCATAAACACCTCGGATACTCTTAGCATGAATGGTTGAAAAGACTGTCGCCCCTGTCAAACTGGCTCTGACCACTGCACGCGCTGTCTCGCTGTCACGAATTTCACCGATAATCAAGAGGTCCGGACGATGCCGGAGAGACAGTTTGATCAGATTTTCATAGGTCAAGCCAATCGCTTCATTCAACTGCAACTGGAGCATGTCTTCCTGCTTGATTTCGACAGGATCTTCGATGGACATAACCTGTTGCCCCATAAACAGAGACTTGGCTAATTCGTGCATCAAGGTCGTCTTGCCACTTCCAACTGGACCCGCAAAAAGGTAGAGGCCCCGTTGCCGGTACTGCTCACCCAGTTCATTCATATCCTGAAACCAGAAATGCAGGTCCTGCTCTTCGTCGTGCAACAAACGAATGACCAAACTCTCATGTCCCCGATAATCTCCTACGGTAGACAAACGCAGAGAAGACACCTTCTCCCCATGCTGATAGTCGCAAGAGCCCAGCTGACTACGTCTCTTCTCCCCTACATTCATACCCGCTACAAACTTAAAATGACTAATCACAGCAGCTAAAACATCAAACTCATAGGAGTCAACGAGACACCGCGCGTCTCCAACCCGCATGTGAAGCTCATAGGACTTTTCCTTGGGAATGAAATAGATATCCTGAGCCTTCTTTGCTTTCGCAGTAGCAATAATTTTCTGTGCAATTTCTTGTACCATACCGCCCTCCTTATCTAACTATTCGCAAAAAATTGAAAAAAATAAAAAGCAACTTTTAAAAGTTACTTTTTATCTCCATTTCATGCGGCAAGAACGATGCTTTTCTTGACCTGTTTGTTTTTCGTAGCCTGGACGTAGCTTTTCATCGGGGATGACTTGCTCATCCTGTAAAAGTGCCAAAGAATGGT
>NZ_AJRE01000185.1:0-1884 GCF_000296955.1 Streptococcus sp. GMD4S | reverse complement strand
ACCATGCTGCGGAAAATATCACAGGCTTTTTTACCAAGTTTGGTGACGGTGGTGCAGATATTCTCCCTCTTTACCGCCTCAATAAACGTCAAGGGAAACAACTCTTGAAGGAGCTTGGTGCAGACCCAGCACTTTATGAAAAAATCCCAACAGCAGACCTAGAAGAAGACAAACCTGGACTTGCTGACGAAGTTGCACTTGGAGTCACATACAATGAAATTGATGACTACCTTGAAGGCAAAACAATCAGTCCAGAAGCCCAAGCGACTATCGAAAACTGGTGGTATAAAGGCCAACACAAACGCCACCTACCAATTACCGTATTTGATGACTTTTGGGAGTAAAAAGGTCCGGGGGACCTTTTTACCCTGAGCCTAGAAATAAGAAAGCGAAGATGGTCCGGGGACTTTTTTAGCTTGAGCCTTAAGCTTAGAAAGCGAGGTAACATTATGAAAGCAATCGGTACGCAAATATTACAGACAGAACGTTTGATCTTGAGAAGATTTGTGGAGAGTGATGCGGAAGCCATGTTTCAAAATTGGGCTTCGTCTGCTGAGAATCTGACCTATGTCACCTGGGATCCTCATCCTGATGTTGAGGTGACTCGGAATTCGATTCGAAATTGGGTTGCATCCTATACCAATCCCAACTATTACAAATGGGCTATTTGTCTCAAAGAAAACCCTGAGCAAGTGATAGGAGATATCAGCATCGTAGAGATGAATGAGAAAGATTCAAGTTGTGAAATTGGCTATATTTTAGGAAAAAACTATTGGGGTCGTGGTATGATGACGGAGGCCTTGAAAGCTGTGTTAGACTTTTGTTTTACTCAAGCAGGCTTTCAAAAGGTCAGAGCTCGTTACGCCAGTCTTAACCCAGCTTCAGGCCGTGTGATGGAGAAAGCTGGAATGTCCTATCTAAAAACTATTGCCAATGGTGTGGAGAGAAAAGACTACGTTGCGGATCTTATTTATTACCAGATAAGTAGGGAAGACAGGTGATTTCTTTTCTGTTTCTATCAAAGTCAGACCTTGTCTGGCTTTTTTTGTGCCAGATTTCTGAATAAACTGATTAAATTCCTATTTTTCCCTATCATTGCCCCTGTTTTTTCTGGAGTTTTGGAGCTATAATAGTCCTATCAAATCAAAGAATGGAGGAAGGCAATGGACAATGTAATCTTTTTTATCAGTGTTTTTCTTGCTGGAATTCTTTCCTTCTTTTCTCCTTGTATTTTACCCTTGTTGCCTGTCTATGCGGGGGTCTTACTTGATGACAAAGATGGTTCTCAGGTTTCCAGCGGAAAATTTTCAATCTCAGTCGTTAGTCTATTGCGAACTCTGGCCTTTATAGCAGGGATTTCTTTTATCTTTATCTTACTGGGTTATGGAGCTGGTTTTTTAGGCAATTTACTGTATGCTTCTTGGTTTCAGTATGTGACGGGTGCGGTTATCATTCTCTTGGGCTTGCACCAGATGGAAGTCTTACATTTCCAAGGACTTTACAAGGAAAGAAGGCTACAATTAAAGAGACAGGGGTAAAAGGGTAACGGCTATAGTCAGGCATTTTTACTGGGGTTAACCTTTAGTTTTGCTTGGACGCCATGTGTGGGGCCAGTTCTGGGCTCTGTTTTGGCCTTGGCGGCTTCAGGTGGTTCAGGAGCTTGGCAGGGTGCTGGTCTCATGTTGGTTTACACGCTGGGTTTGGCGCTACCATTTTTAGTTCTAGCTCTCGCCTCCAGCTATGTTTTGAAACATTTCCGAAAACTTCATCCCTACCTCGGGACCCTCAAAAAAGTGGGTGGTTTCCTCATTATCGTGATGGGAATCTTGGTGCTTTTGGGAAATGCTTCCATTTTGACTACATTATTTGAATAGAGAGGAAAAA
>NZ_AJRE01000184.1:0-1902 GCF_000296955.1 Streptococcus sp. GMD4S | reverse complement strand
ACTCCGCCAGTAGGACTCGAACCTACGACATCATGATTAACAGTCATGCGCTACTACCAACTGAGCTATGGCGGATAAAATAGTCCGTACGGGATTCGAACCCGTGTTACCGCCGTGAAAAGGCGGTGTCTTAACCCCTTGACCAACGGACCATCTATCTGTAGCAGATATAACCATTATATCAATTTCTTACTAATTGTCAATCACTTTTTAGATTTTTTCTCTAGAATATCTTTTAGTTTGCGAACTTTCAAACGGGTAATCGGGCAACGATGATCTTCATAAAAGACAACTTCTAAATTCTTTCGATCAATTTCTCTCACATTTCCCACATTGACAAGGAAAGATTTATGGGAGCAATAAAATCGCTGGGTATGTTTGTCCTTTTCCTGAATATCTGTCATAGTTCCATAGAATTCTTTAGCAAAATTCTTACCAATAATCCGAAGTTTATGAGAAACTCCTGTGGTTTCGATATACAAAATGTCATGGTAAGGAATTTTCAAATCATTTCCCTTATAGTTGTAATCAAAATAGTCTACAACATCTTCGTTTTCAAGCAGCATACTCTTAGTGTAAAAAATACTCTGCTCGATACGTTTTTTGAACAATTCATCATTGATGTCTTTGTCTACAAAATCTAGAGCTGATACCTGGTATTTGTAAGTTAAGGTAGCAAATTCAGATCGACTGGTAATAAAGACAATAATAGCATAAGGATTGTGATGACGGATAAACTGAGCCACTTCAAAGCCTTTTTTCTCGATTCCATGAATATCGATATCTAGGAAATAAAGCTGGTTTACTTCATCATTTTCGATATATTCCTTAAACTCACGAACTTTTCCTGTTGTCTTATATGAAATAGGAATATTCGATTCTTCCGAGATTTCATTTAATATTCTCTCTAGTCTCACTTGATGTTCAATAACATCTTCTAAAATTAATACTTTCATTCGAATTCCCTCTTAAATCTAATAATTTGTCTAAATGTGTTGTCTTCCATCTCTGTTTCTAAAATAATGTTGTCATACTTATCTAAAATCTCCTTGACATTATTAAGTCCTAGACCTCTATTTCTTCCCTTGGTAGAGAAACCTAAGGCAAATAAATCCTCTGAAGGCGTCATAGTGATTTTGCATGAATTCTGGATAACTATAACTGTTTCAAAATCCATTTTAATGACTGCAACTTCCATTTGTTTCAAATAACTATCTGCAGCACCTTCAACAGCATTGTTTAATAAAATGCTCATGATACGAACAAGATCAAGTAAATCTATTGACAGTCTAGTAATGATATCCTTTACTTCCAATGTAAACTCTACATCATTTTTTCGTGCATAGACAATCGATTGAGCAATTAAACTTCGTAAAGCAGAATCTTCTATATTATTTAAATCAAAGTAAGTATATTTTTCTGACCTCAATTTCTGATTTGCTTTTACTAAGACTTCATTGTAAACCCTGTTAATTTCTTGTAAATCTCCACTGTCAATCGCCATTTGCATGCTAACAAGCATCCCTGCATAGTCATGACGAAAACCTCGAATTTCATTATACAACTCCACAATTTCATCAGTATAAGTCTGTAAATGCTTTTGTTCAAATTTCTTTTGTTTTAGAGCAATCTCTTTTTCAATTTGAACCTTGTGAGAATTCATTGCAAAGAAAATCAATAACAAGCAAATAAAAACAATGGTTGATAAAATACTTCCGAAGCTATTTAAATGATGAGTTGTACTTACTATATCTGAAATAAACAATAAAATATGCAAACCAAAGAAAGCAACTATTACTTTTTTTAAAAAAGGGTACAGATAATCTTTATCAAAATAAGTAAGTTCTAAATGGAAATAAGTAATAATTTTTTTAATAATAAAATATGTTAGTAATAGTACTC
>NZ_AJRE01000183.1:0-1923 GCF_000296955.1 Streptococcus sp. GMD4S | reverse complement strand
GCAAATCCACAGATACCGAATCCCATGTTAGCACGTTGTTTAGTTGGCAAGAAGGCCATTTGAACAGCTTCGTAGTTGTACTTGTCAGTCATGTAGTGGATGATGTTCAAAGCATCTACATAAGTGTCAGTCAACCAGTCAAGAGATTTTTCAAAGTTCGCTTTAACTGATTCGAATTCAAGAACTTCGTCACGGATAGGATCGATGTCAAATACTTTGTAGTCTTTGTGAACATCGTCGTAACCACCGTTCAAACCAGTAAGAAGGGCTTTCAAAACGTTTACACGAGCACCGAAGTACTGGATGTTGTGGCGTTGATCTTCGTTTTCTGGGTCAAGTGGTGACACACAGCATGAGATACAGCTCATTTCTCCGTATCCGTCTTTAGCCATTGTTGTTACACCTTCATATTGGATAGAAGAGTGTTTGTGGCTCATGTGCATACAGTAGCGACGGAAGTTGTATGGCAATTTGTCAGTCCAAAGAACTGTCAAGTTCGGCTCTGGAGAGTTACCGATGTTGTCAAGAGTGTTCAAGAAACGGTAGTCCATCTTAGTAACACGGTGACGACCATCGTTACCCATACCAGCCATAGAAGTTGTGATGAAGGTTGGGTCACCTGAGTACAATTGGTCATAAGCTTTTGTACGAGCAAATTTAACTGTACGAAGTTTCATAACGAAATCATCAACGAACTCTTGGATTTCTGATTCAGTAAATGTACCGCGAGCAAGGTCACGTTCTGCAAAGATATCCAATACGATTGGCACACGTCCTAGAGATGTAGCAGCACCGTTAATCACACGGCAGACAGCCATGAAGGCGATGTTAACCCATTGGATTGCTTCTTTCGTGTTCATCGCTGGTTTGCGGACATCAACTCCGTAAAGGTCACCCAAGCGAACAACTTGTTGCAATGCTTGGTATTGAAGGTTTACTTCTTCACGAAGACGGATTGTTTCTTCATCAATTTCTTTGATCGCATTCCAGTCGTTTACTTTTTCTTGCATCAAGTAGTCTGCACCGTAAAGAGCAAGACGTGCGTAAACACCGATGATACGTCCACGTGAGTAGGCATCTGGAAGACCAGTTACAGTGTGAGCGTGACGAGCGCGACGAATGTTTGAAGTGTAGGCACGGAAGATACCGTCGTTAACTGTTGTTACGTATTTAGTGAAGATTTCGTGAACAGCTGGATCTGGTTCATATCCATTTTCTTTCAAAGTAGTTTCAGCCATACGGATACCACCTTTTGGCATGAAGTTCAATTTGAAGAGTTCATCGTTTTGGATACCAAAAATCACTTCGTTTTCTTTGTCGATAAATCCAGCAGGAATATCAGCAATAGATGTTGGACGAGTGTCCATTGGGAAACGAGTTTCTTCGTAGTGTGCTTTTGTTTCTTCTACGATTTTTTTGATGTGAAGTGAACGTTCTGTTGGTCCAGCAAGGAAACTTTCATCTCCATCGTAAGGTGTGTAGTTAGCTTGAACGAAGCGAGAAATACTTGCTTTTTCTTTCCAATCTACGCCTTTGAAGCCTTCCCAAGCTTTATCAAAAATATCTTGTGCTTCAACAACTGTCTTAACAACCATGTTAATATCCTCTTTTTTCTAGTAACAGTCATCTGTTACATTCTTGAGACAAGTATACCATACAGTAACCGATTTCAACAAGAGAAAATCGGCATTTTAGACGCTTTCTTTTATAATACAGTCTCTTTTTTGTTCTTATCTGTATTATATTTTTGAAAGTCAGGTTGAACTTTCCCATTTTTTCAGAAAAAAGGGTATAATAAATAGAAAATGACACTAGAAAGGGATTGGAATGCTCATATTTCCATTGATAAATGATCTGTCCAGAAAAATCATCCATATCGACATGGATGCCTTTTTTGCTGCGGTGGAAATAAGAGATAATCCT
>NZ_AJRE01000182.1:0-1933 GCF_000296955.1 Streptococcus sp. GMD4S | reverse complement strand
TGTCATAGATATTTTCAATAAATCCCGTCCGAATCTCCGAGATGTGAATCAGCCCTGTCACCCCTGTCTCTAACTCAACAAAGGCACCGTAGGGCTGAATTCCTGTAATACGCCCAGTCAGCTTATCACCAATTTTCATTCTAGTCCTCAATTTCAATCGTTTCAATTACTACATCTTCAACTGGTTTGTCCATTGCACCAGTCTCAACAGCTGCAATGGCATCCAAGACCGCAAAAGATTCAGCATCTAGCAACTGCCCGAAAACAGTATGACGACGGTCAAGGTGAGGAGTTCCACCTTGTTCTGCATAAATCTCAGCGATCGGTTCAGGCCAGCCACCACGCGCAATCTCTTTCTTAGAGTACGGCAAGTGTTGGTTTTGCACGATAAAGAACTGGCTACCATTGGTATTTGGGCCCGCATTGGCCATAGAAAGGGCACCACGGATATTATAGAGTTCTTCAGAAAATTCATCTTCAAAAGAGTCACCGTAGATTGACTCGCCCCCCATACCAGTACCAGTTGGGTCTCCACCTTGGATCATAAAGTCCTTGATAATTCGGTGGAAAATGACACCATCATAGTAACCATCTTTTGACAGAGCAACAAAGTTAGCCACTGTTTTAGGAGCATGTTCAGGGAAGAGCTTGATACGCAAGTCTCCGTGATTTGTCTTAATGGTCGCAAGAGGACCTTCTACTGTTTCAATTTCTACTTGTGGGAAATGCAATTCTTTTTCTACCATACCAAATCCTTCTAAAGCATCAAAAATGCCATCTTCTTCTACTGTTTTTGTAATATAATCTGCTTTTTCTTTGATTTTATCATGGGAAACACCCATAGCAATACTGATTCCAGCATAATCAAAGAGTTCCAAGTCATTGAGACCATCCCCAAAGACCATGACATTCTCTGGTTTTAAGCCTAGATGTTCTATCACCTTGGCTACACCAGTTGCTTTGGATCCTGAAATCGGCACGATATCAGATGAATGTTCATGCCAACGCACCATGCGAAGTTTATCTGATAAAGACTCTGGTAAGTGCAAGCCATCCCCTTTATCTTCAAAGGTCCACATCTGGTATATGTCTGCTTTTTCATGGAAGTCAGGATCCACATCCAAGTTCGGATAAATCGGATCAATAGCCTCACTGATCAGTTCTGTTCGCGTGGAGAGTTTGGCATCATGACTGCCAACCAAGCCATATTCAATTCCCTCTCGCTTAGTCCAAGAGATATACTCTTCAACATCTGACTTGTCAATCTGATGTTGATAAATGACCTGGCCTTTTTTATCTTCTATATAAGCCCCATTCAGAGTTACAAAAAAGTCTGGATTGAGCTCACGAATCTCTGGAACGACACCGAAAATACCGCGCCCAGAGGCAATTCCTGTTAAAATTCCTTTTTCACGCAACTGTTTAAAGACAGTCAGGGGTGACAGGGCTGATTCACATCTCGGAGATTCGGACGGGATTTATTGAAAATATCTATGACATTTTAAAAATTGGCGATGAAGTTCAAGTTCAGGTGGTGGATTTTGACGAATACACTGGAAAGGCTAGTCTTTCTATCCGTACTCTGGAAGAGGAAAAACATCAATTGCCAAGACGGAGACGTTTTTCAAATGATCGGATCAAGCACGGTTTTGCACCACTTGCCCGAATGATGCCTGTTTGGACGCGTGAGGCACTGGAGCATTTAAAGAAGAAGCCATAAATACGATTATCTAAATCATTTGTAATATTAACATTATTTGTTATAATAAAAGTATGAAAGAAGAACAATTATTAAAACCAGGAGAGCGAATCAATCAGCTCTTGTCGACAGATATCAAGATCATTCAAAATAGAGAGGTGTTTAGCTATTCGGTGGATAGTGTTCTTTTATCACGCTTTCCTCGCTTCCCTAAACGGGGTTTAATTGTGGACT
>NZ_AJRE01000181.1:0-1941 GCF_000296955.1 Streptococcus sp. GMD4S | reverse complement strand
GACAGTCCCACTATATTTTAGCTGAAGAAGCTGGACAAGTAGTGACTCCGACTTTAGAAAATCAAGCTGGAAAAGCTAAAAAGAACAACTATGATTTTCTGAAGAAGAGCCAAATTTATAATAAAAAGAATAAGCAATCAGAACAGGAACGTCAGGTTGCCCAAGAGTTGAACCTGACAAGAATCACTGAATAAGGGAGAAAAACATGTCAAAGACATATCATTTTATTGGAATTAAAGGATCAGGGATGAGTGCCTTGGCCTTGATGTTGCACCAAATGGGACATAAGGTTCAAGGGTCAGATGTTGAAAAGTACTACTTTACACAACGTGGTTTAGAGCAAGCAGGAATTACCATTCTTTCGTTTGATGAAAAGAATTTGCAAGGTGATCTAGAAATTATCGCCGGGAATGCCTTCCGTCCAGATAATAACGTTGAAATCGCCTATGCGGATCAAAATGGTATCAGCTACAAACGTTACCATGAATTCCTAGGTAGCTTTATGCGCGACTTTGTCAGCATGGGAGTGGCAGGAGCTCATGGAAAAACTTCAACAACAGGTATGTTGTCACACGTCTTGTCTCACATCACAGATACCAGCTTCTTGATTGGTGACGGGACAGGTCGCGGCTCAGCAAATGCCAAATATTTTGTCTTTGAATCAGACGAATATGAGCGTCACTTCATGCCTTACCACCCAGAATACTCTATCATCACCAACATTGACTTTGACCATCCAGACTACTTTACAAGTCTAGAGGATGTTTTCAATGCCTTTAACGACTATGCCAAACAAATTACTAAAGGTTTGTTTGTATACGGTGAGGATGCTGAGTTGCGTAAAATCACAGCCAATGCGCCAATCTATTACTATGGTTTTGAAGCTGAGGGCAATGACTTTGTAGCTAGCGATCTTCTTCGTTCTACGACTGGTTCAACATTCACCGTTCATTTCCGTGGTCAAGAGTTGGGTCAATTCCACATTCCAACCTTTGGTCGTCACAATATTATGAATGCGACAGCTGTTATTGGTCTTCTTTACACAGCTGGTTTTGATTTGAACTTGGTCCGTGAACACTTGAAAACCTTTGCAGGTGTTAAGCGTCGTTTCACTGAGAAAATTGTCAATGATACAGTGATTATTGATGACTTTGCCCACCATCCAACAGAAATCATTGCGACCTTGGATGCGGCTCGTCAAAAATACCCAAGCAAGGAAATCGTGGCAATCTTCCAACCACATACTTTTACAAGAACCATTGCCTTGTTGGACGAATTTGCCCATGCTTTGAATCAAGCAGACGCCGTCTACCTAGCGCAAATCTATGGATCAGCTCGTGAGGTGGACCATGGTGATGTCAAAGTAGAAGACTTAGCCAATAAAATTAACAAGAAACACCAGGTTATCACTGTTGAAAATGTTTCTCCACTCCTAGACCATGATAATGCTGTTTACGTCTTTATGGGTGCTGGAGATATCCAAACCTATGAATATTCATTTGAACGTCTCTTGTCTAACTTGACAAGCAATGTCCAATAAGGAAAACAGATGGAAATTCCAATCACTATAAGGCAAGCTACCCTATCAGATTTAGAAGAAATGTTGGCGATTGAAGAAGCCAATCCTTCATCAGAAGAGACACTTAGCCACCAATCCTTAGAAGAGAGTATCCGCAAGACTGCGGGTACCTTTCTTGTAGCTGGGGATGAAAATCAGCTCGTGGGCTATGTTTTGGGAGAAGCTCAGTCTCTTCATCCCAAATGGATAGAAGTAAAATCCTTGACTATTCATCCTGACCATTGGGGACAGGGGCTGGGAACTCTTCTTCTTGCAGCCTTGAAACAGGTGACAGTCGAACTAGATTATCAAGGTATTCTTTTGCAGAGTCCTGATGAACTACTATCATATTTTGAAATGAATGGCTTTGTTGAAGAAGAAGT
>NZ_AJRE01000180.1:0-1963 GCF_000296955.1 Streptococcus sp. GMD4S | reverse complement strand
TTAAGGCGAGAGCAATTCTATCATCCATTTAATTGATATTTAGCTTGACTAAATGGGAAAATGTGGAAAAATGATATAATGAGATGGATGAGAATTGACAAATTAGAATTTGTAGAGGTGATAAAACTGTAATGGCAACCTATTCACCTGAAGTCGAAATCATATAAAATTACGAGGAGATTGTAAGATGAGTAATTATATAAAATTAAATGAAGATAGATGGAATAATGTAAAAAATGACTATACTGAGCCATTGACACAGGAAGAATTAGAAGAAATTAGAAAGCATCCAATCTCTGTTGCCTTAACTGTTGGGGAAAAAGTCCCCACAGAATGGTTTGAAAAAGCCAAGGGAAAAAAGATATTAGGTTTAGCTTGTGGTGGTGGACAGCAGGGTCCCGTTTTTGCTGTGAAAGGTTATGATGTCACCATCATGGATTTTTCTAAATCACAATTAGAAAGAGATGAGATGGTTGCAAAAAGAGAAGGCCTAAAAATCAATACGGTTCAAAGCGATATGACAAAAGCATTTCCATTTGAAGATGAAACTTTTGATATTATTTTTAATCCGGTTTCAAATGTATATATAGAAGATTTAGATAACATGTATAAAGAAGCCTCTCGCGTATTGAAAAAGGGCGGTTTGTTAATGGTTGGATTTATGAATCCCTGGATCTACATGTATGATGCTGACACTGTATGGGATAAACCCGATGAGGAATTACTGTTAAAGTTTTCACTACCTTTTAATTCAAGAGAGCTTGAAGAGGAAGGCAAAATCACCATCAATCCAGAATATGGATATGAATTTAGCCATACCTTAGAAACACAGATTAGAGGACAACTAAAAAACGGTCTCGCTATGATCGATTTTTATGAATCATGTGATAAAAGACATCGATTATCACCTTATGGAAATGATTATATCGCTACACTTTGCATTAAACTATAAACTTATAGAACATACTTCAGGAGAATAGCTCATTTTATTTTCCTGAAGGGTTAAAATCTAAATCTCACTTTGTCGAAGCAAAATAATTAAATAAAATTAGAGAGAGGAAGTAAAAGCAGCAAATAGTTGAAACTTCCTTTTTTTGATGTCAAACATTCAAAAATGGAAAGGAGATTTAAGGAAGAACTGAAAATACAGATAAACAAGGCATTAGAACAAAGAGAAAGATTGGAAAGACTACCTATGAGTCTACTATCATTTCAAGACAAAACAATCCTAGTTTGGTTGAACCAAACTAGGATTTTCTAACGCGTTTTTGTCTACGATAGCCGTTGAGCTTTTTATTTTCCCAATAGCTGTTAAAGATTTTTTCCTTGCTCTCGCGATTGATTTCCAAAAAGTAGGCATAAATCAAATCTATTAAAATGAGCATAGGGAGTTGAGCGGAAATACGCTGGATGTAAGAAGATTGACTGTGGCTTGCCACAAGGACTGTTTCGGTATAGGCCTGACTGTTTTTGTTTGGAGCACTGGTAAAGAGAATGGTCTTGGCCCCCATTTCCTTGGCATCCAACAAACTATCGAGGACGGATTGGGTAGTGCCTGATAGGGAAAAGCCAAGTACCAGACAGTTTTCATCCATGATACTAGTCGTCCAAGCAAAGCCATCCTGATCGGTCAAAGCTTCACAGACAACACCTAGTCGCATAAAGCGCAGTTTCATCTCACGGGCAATCAGACCAGAACTTCCCGTCCCAAAGAAGTAAACTCGTTCTGCGTCATCGATTAATTGGGCGACGCGTTCCAGTTGTTCTTCGTCAATCAAATCCTGAGTTTGTTCTCGCATGATACTGTAGCTTCGCAAAACACGTTTGGTCAAAGGACTGTGTTTGTGCGAATGAGTGTCCGGTTTACTAGACTGGTGCTGGTATTGAAAGACGAACTCTCGGTAGCCTGTAAAACCACACTTTTTGGCAAAGCGGGTCAAGGCTGCTTGGGAGATATGTAATT
>NZ_AJRE01000179.1:0-1980 GCF_000296955.1 Streptococcus sp. GMD4S | reverse complement strand
TAAGATGAACCTACGGCACCGTCACCAACAAGGATCACTTTTTTGTGTTGTTTAGTTGAAGTCATTATCTAAACATCTCCTTCATTTTTTTTTAGGGGAATCCCCAGACACTTTCATTCTATCACTTTTAAAAAGCTTTGTCACGAATATTCTATTCGGTCATCGATGTAAACGTTTTAGTGATTTCCAAAGACTGAAATGAAGGACGAATTATGGTATAATATATCTAATTACTAATAGTGAAATGAGGCATTTATTAATGCAGGATAGAAATTTAGTGAATGTCAATCTGACAAAGGAGATGAAGACCAGCTTTATCGACTACGCCATGAGCGTTATCGTTGCGCGGGCCCTTCCTGATGTTCGAGATGGCTTAAAACCTGTTCACCGTCGTATTCTATACGGAATGAATGAACTAGGTGTTACACCAGACAAACCACATAAAAAATCAGCCCGTATTACAGGGGATGTTATGGGTAAATACCACCCACACGGAGATTCCTCTATTTACGAAGCCATGGTTCGTATGGCTCAGTGGTGGAGCTACCGTTACATGCTTGTTGATGGGCATGGAAACTTTGGTTCTATGGACGGGGACGGTGCTGCCGCGCAGCGGTACACTGAGGCACGTATGAGCAAGATTGCTCTGGAAATGCTTCGTGACATCAATAAAAACACAGTTGATTTCGTAGATAACTACGATGCTAACGAACGTGAACCCTTGGTTTTGCCAGCTCGTTTTCCAAACCTTTTGGTCAATGGGGCAACTGGTATCGCTGTTGGGATGGCAACCAATATTCCACCTCACAACTTGGGTGAAACCATTGATGCAGTGAAGTTGGTTATGGATAATCCTGAAGTGACGACTAAGGACTTGATGGAAGTCTTGCCTGGTCCAGATTTTCCGACTGGTGCTCTTGTCATGGGGAAATCAGGGATCCATAAGGCTTATGAGACTGGTAAAGGTTCCATTGTCCTTCGTTCTCGTACAGAGATTGAAACCACTAAGACGGGTCGTGAGCGGATTGTTGTAACGGAATTCCCTTATATGGTTAATAAAACCAAGGTACATGAGCATATTGTTCGCTTGGTTCAGGAAAAACGAATTGAGGGCATTACAGCCGTACGTGATGAGTCCAACCGTGAAGGCGTTCGCTTTGTAATCGAGGTTAAACGCGACGCGTCTGCCAACGTTATCCTTAACAACCTCTTCAAGATGACCCAGATGCAAACCAACTTTGGTTTCAACATGTTGGCGATTGAAAATGGTGTGCCAAAAATCTTGTCCCTTCGTCAAATTTTGGATGCTTATATCGAGCACCAAAAAGAAGTGGTTGTTCGCCGTACTCGTTTTGACAAGGAAAAGGCGGAGGCGCGTGCGCACATCTTAGAAGGTCTTTTAATTGCACTTGACCATATCGACGAAGTGATTCGTATCATTCGTGCCAGTGAAACAGATGCGGAAGCGCAAGCTGAGTTGATGAGCAAGTTCAAGCTTTCTGAACGTCAAAGTCAAGCTATCCTTGATATGCGTCTTCGTCGTTTGACAGGATTGGAACGTGATAAGATTCAGTCTGAATATGATGAATTGATTGCCTTGATTGCAGATTTGGCTGATATCCTTGCCAAGCCTGAGCGCGTGGCGCAAATCATCAAAGAGGAATTGGACGAAGTCAAACGCAAGTTTGGTGACAAACGTCGTACGGAGTTGATGGTCGGTGAAGTCTTAACTCTTGAAGATGAAGATTTGATTGAAGAAACGGATGTCTTGATTACCCTTTCGAACAAGGGCTACATCAAACGTCTGGACCAAGGTGAGTTTACTGCCCAAAAACGTGGTGGCCGTGGGGTTCAAGGTACTGGGGTTAAGGATGATGACTTTGTGCGTGAGCTGGTTTCAACCAGCACCCATGATCATCTGCTCTTCTTTACTAATAAAGGACGTGTCTACCGCCTTAAAGGTTATGAAATCCCTGAATA
>NZ_AJRE01000178.1:0-1986 GCF_000296955.1 Streptococcus sp. GMD4S | reverse complement strand
TGAAGGGAAATTGCTCACGAAACTCATCTGGAGTTTTAGCACGGCCACCCTTGTAGTCTGCATACATCTCTGTTCGGAAAGTCGTCTTGCCTGCATCAAAGGCTACCAAAACATGACTGGGCTCAACCCGCTCCAAGACATGATTCAACATGAGTTGAAAGCCATAGATTGCATTGGTATGAAGGCCATTAGCATTTTTAAAACGATCCAACTGCTGATAGAGCGCAAAAAAAGCTCGAAAAGCAACAGAAGATCCATCAATTAATAATAATTTTTTCTTGTTCATACACCCATTATAAAGGAAAGCAAGGAAAAATACCATCGGAAAGAGCTGAAAAACGTGGACTTGTCCCTATTTCACCATAAAAAAGAAAAGGACTATTCAAATCCTTTTCTTTTATTGATTTCATGCGATTTATTTGTTCAATTTTCTCTTTGCAAATGGTAGCAAACCAAGAAGGAGACCAATAAATCCTAGCGATGCAACTGCTGAAGCATCTTGGCTTCCTGTATTTGGAAGGAGTTGCTCATCTGTTGCTGCAGGCGCTTTGTAGGTACGATCTTGTTCAGTTCCAAAAGTAGGGCTTGTAGCCAAAGGAGCTACACTGCCAGTGTATTCTGGAACTTCGTTTACTGCTGGTTCAATCTTTTCAGCGTAGGCTGGAATATTGGCTACTGCTGGAGCACCACTTTCTGCATAAACTGGGACATTCGCTACTGCTGGAGCACCGCTTTCTGCATAAACTGGAACAGTCGCTACTGCCGGAGCACCACTTTCTGCATAAACTGGAACATTTGCTAGGGCTGGGGCACCGCTTTCTGCATAGGCTGGAACATTCGCTACGGCTGGTGCGCCACTTTCTGCATAAGGCAGAGCATTGTTTACTATTGGGGCACCGCTTTCTCCGTAAGCTGGAACGTTCGCTACGACTGGTGCGCCACTTTCTGCATAGGCTGGGAGTTCATTTACAGCAGCTTCTACCGCATTTGCACCTTTGTTGTATTCTGGCAACTCTGCAGTTGCAGCTTCCACTGCGTTCACCCCACCTTTAAAGTCTTCAATTTCAAGAACAGCCGACATGACACTACTTAGAGACTTAATAGCATCCTCATAGTCTACTAAAGCTTGTTGCAAGTCTTTTACTTGACTATTCTTGTCACCAGAAACTTGTAAACTTGATAATTGCGCTTTAATCTTAGCAACTTGCTCTTCTAATTTACTTAGCTCAAGTTTTTTCGCATTACTATTTTCTTCTGCCGCTTCCTTATCTGCCGCAGCGAGTTTTGCTTGGTCCTGGTCAGAAAGTTGAGATTGAGTTTTTGCTTCGGCCGGTGTCACCTGATCACTATCTTCTGCCAAAAAATCTGCCAACAAGTCTGAGGCATCAATGTCGCCTTCTTCAATGGCTTTCAAGATAGCATCCTTGCCAATCACTTCTTTAGCTGCCTTAATCGCAGCTTCCTTATCAGTGATAGTGGCATCCTTGTTGATATCATCGATGGTTGATTTTTCAATTTTTTCTAAGGTAGCGATTAAATCTGAGCGAACTTTGGCTGCCTCTTCCGCCGCTTCCTTGTCCGCTGCAGCCAGTTTAGCTTGGTCCTGACTTGAGAAATCTTCTTGGCTCATCTCTTCGACCGGTGTCACCTGATCACTGTCTTCTGCTAAGAAATCGTCTAACAAGTCGGACGCTTCGATGTCACCTTCTTCAATGGCTTTCAGGATAGCATCTTTGCCAATCACTTCTTTAGCTGCCTTAATCGCCGCTTCCTTATCAGTGATAGTGGCGTCTTTGTTGATGTCTTCGATGGTTGATTTTTCGATTCCTTCAAGAGTTGAAAGCAATTCTGAGCGAACTTTGGCTGCCTCTTCTGCTGCTTCCTTGTCGGCTGCAGCCAGTTTAGCTTGGTCTTGACTTGAGAAATCTTCTTGGCTCTTCACTTCGGCCGGTGTCACCTGATCGCTGTCTTCTGCCAAGAAATCAT
>NZ_AJRE01000177.1:0-2039 GCF_000296955.1 Streptococcus sp. GMD4S | reverse complement strand
TGGAGGTTGACATGACTGTTGTGAATCTCGAAGAGATGAAAAAAGCAATGCCAAATGAAGTTTCTGGCTCTGGAAGCCGTGTAAGTTTTCTAAAAACTAGAAAAATGCTTAAAGAGGCTGGATATATTGAACAAACCAACTAATGAGTCGTGCTCATACAAAAAATTCTTGGTCGATGACCAAGAATTTTTTTTTATTCCATCTCAAAAACATCACTCTCTTGTTTGTTTGGTAGAAACAATGAAAGCAAGATTCCGATAATAGCTGGCACTAGCCATGGAAGAGAGGCTGACGCAAACGGAAGGGCATTAATCAGATTTTCTAGAAACTCAATCTTAAAGGAACTTCCAAGGACGCTTGCAAGAGCAATAGCTGTAACAAGCCCAATAGTTAACTGCATGCCCGGTTTTGATAGGGCGACAAACTTATTCACAATCACGATCATCACAATGGCGATGGTGATTGGGTACAAGATTACCAGTACTGGCACTGAGTACTTAATGATTGCATCCAAACCGAGGTTTGCAATAGCAAATCCAATCAAGGTAAAGGCAGTGGCATAGACCTTGTAGCTGATTTGTGGGAAACGTTCGTTAAAGAACTCTGCTGTCGACACAATCAAGCCAACTGTCGTTGTGAAGCAGGTTACAGTTACCATAACAGCAAGGAAGAGTTGAGCTGTTGATCCAAAGATTTCCTGAGTTGCTTGCGACAAGATATAAACACCTGGTGTTCCACCCTTCATCGCTTCGGCTGGTACTGGGAAGTGATTTCCAAGGAATCCTAAACCGATATAAAGAGCGCTAAAGGCAAGAGCTACAACGATACCAACCACCCAAATAGTTGAAATATACTCTTTCTTACTGGAGAATCCAAGTTGTTTCAAGGTTTGAACTGCAATCACACTGAAGGCAACTGAAGCAAGGGCATCTAAGGTATTATAACCTTCTAGGAATCCTGTCCCGAAAGCAGAAGATTGATAGGCCGCTGAAGCTACTTGAGGGCTTGTTCCACCATATTTGAAGGCACCTAGTACAACCAAGATAACGATCAACAAGGCAAAGACTGGCGTTAAGATGCGTCCGATTCGATCCAAGATTTTTGATGGATTGAGCGAGATTAAATAAGCCGCTGCAAAGTAAAGCACGGTAAAGACAATCAATCCTAGACCTTTGTTTGCTTCGGATAAGAGGGGGCTAATCCCAACTTCGTAAGCTGTTGTTGCTGTACGCGGAATGGCAAAGAAGGGGCCAATTGATAGATAGAGGACTGCAAGATAAAGCGTCGCAAACCAAGGTGAGATTTTCTTAGAAATCTCGTGAATGTATCCTTTCGGGTTTAGCGTTCCAATAATAAGTGTCAAGACGGCAATACCGACACCTGAAAAGACAAAACCTGCGATGGCAGGAAGAAACTGTTCTCCAGATAGGGCACCTAGAGAAGGCGGAAAGATCAAGTTCCCCGCACCAAAAAATATTCCAAACAGGAGCAAGCCTGTTAGGGCACCTTTTTTAGCCATAAAAATCTCCTTCATATTTCAGTCCACAATTAAACCCCGTTTAGGGAAGCGAGGAAAGCGTGATAAAAGAACACTATCCACCGAATAGCTAAACACCTCTCTATTTTGGATGATTTTGATATCTGTCGAAAAGAGCTGATTGATTCGCTCTCCTGGTTTTAATAATTGTTCTTCTTTCATACTTTTATTATAACAAATGATGTTAATATTACAAACGATTTAAATAATCGTATTTATGGCTTCTTCTTTAAATACTCTAGTGCCTCACGCGTCCAAACAGGCATCATTCGCCCAAGTGGTGCAAAACCGTGCTTGATCCGATCATTTGAAAAACGTCTCCGTCTTGGCAATTGATGTTTTTCCTCTTCCAAGGTACGGATAGAAAGACTAGCCTTCCCAGTGTATTCGTCAAAATCCACCACCTGAACTTGGACTTCATCGCCAATTTTTAAAATGTCATAGATATTTTCAATAAATCCCGTCCGAATCTCCGAGATGTGAATCAGCCCTGTCACCCCTG
>NZ_AJRE01000176.1:0-2054 GCF_000296955.1 Streptococcus sp. GMD4S | reverse complement strand
GTTGCTTGGTCGCACGTGCCTGTGGTTGTCTGCGCATCCAGGCCAGTTCTTGCTTATAAAGTTGTTCTTTTTTGTGGAGAAGGGCAGCGTCACGCTCATCTTGTTCAGCCTTGAGGCGAACATAGTCCTGGTAATTTCCCTGATACTCGGTCAAGCCTGCTCGGTCCAACTCGAAAATCCGCGTTGATAGTGCATCTAGGAAATAACGATCGTGGGTGATAAAGAGAACGGTCTTCTTGGAATTTTTCAAAAAAAGAGTCAGCCACTCAATGGTCGCAATGTCCAGGTGGTTGGTCGGCTCGTCCAGAAGCAAGAGGTCGTGGTTTCCTAGGAGAACTTGCGCCAACTGAACCCGTCTTCTCAAACCGCCTGACAATTCACCAACTGGAGTCGACAAGTCCTGAATACCCAGCTTGCTGAGGACCGTCTTGACCTGGCTTTCAATTTCCCAGGCTTGGAGAGAATCCATCTCTGCCATGACCCGTTCCAAATGAGCCTGCTTGTCCTCACTGTAGTTGAGCATGATTAACTCATACTCACGAATCAACTGGATTTCCTTGAGGTCGCTGGACAGAACCGTGTCCAAAACTGTCTTGCTATCATCAAAATCTGGATTCTGAGTCAAGTAGCCAATCTTGTAGTCATTCTTAGCCGAAAAGGGACTGACATCCCCATCAAAGCCAGAAACACCAGAAAGAACATCTAACAGAGTGGTCTTACCAGTCCCATTGACACCAATCAGACCAATTCTATCCAAGTCATGGATGATAAAGGAAATATCCTTAAAAACGGTCTTGTCACCAACGGATTTGCTTAGTTTTTCAACGATAAAATCACTCATTTTTTCTCCCTCAGGTAAGCATGGATAGCTTGACGATCATTTTCCAACTCTCCATCGACAATGGCAAACTCAATCTCTGTTAAAATCTCTCCCAAGTCTGGTCCTGGCTGGTAACCATATTCCTTAATCAAAATTCCACCATTAATCTGGATTTCTTTCTTATCATGAATGGTCAAACTATGGTAAGTTTCTTTGATGGTTTGTGGGTTGACTTCTTTCCCTTGGGCCTGACGAAGACTTTCAGCTTGTAGAAGGGAATCCAAGTCAAAGCGGTAACAATCACGCTTGCTCAGCTCACCTTCTTCTCGCAAAGCCAAAATAGTCAGTAAATCCTGCACCTGCTTGGCAAACTGTCGTGAGGTTTTCCAAGCTTTCAAAAATGGCTGTGCATCTTTAATCTCCATAGCCCACAATAGAGCCGCCCAGGCTTGTTCGGAAGACTCAAAAGTGAAATCAGTCTTCAAATCAAACAGTTTGTTGAGCTTGTCTTGGCTTCCTGCCATATCTGGAAGATAGTCATAAGCTCGACTCTCAATCATGGAAGCCAGACCAACTCGCCAAAAAGGTGCCAGCAAGAGCTTATCAAACTCAACGAAGGTGCGCTCCACAGAAATTTTCTCCAAAAGTGGCGTCAAAGTCTTCATCGCTTCAAAAGTTTCTGACTCAAGTTTAAAACCGAGACTGGCCTGAAAACGGAAACCACGCATAATTCGCAGAGCATCTTCGTTAAAACGCTCACTAGCCACTCCAACTGCTCGTAAAACTTGGTATTTCAAATCTTCTAAACCATGGAACAAGTCAATGATTTCACCTGTCTCATCCAAAGCGAAGGCATTGACTGTGAAATCACGGCGCTTGAGGTCTTCTTCTAGCGAACGCACAAAGGAAACCGCACTGGGTCTGCGGTAGTCCACATAGACATCTTCGGTCCGAAAGGTGGTTACCTCATACTCCTCGTCCCCATCTAAAACTAAGACAGTTCCGTGCTCGATTCCAATATCGGCTGTTCGCGGAAAAATCTGCTTGGTCTCCTCTGGATAAGAAGAAGTCGCAATATCCACATCGTGGATGGGACGATTGAGGAGGGCATCTCGAACAGAGCCCCCAACAAAATAGGCCTCAAAGCCTGCTTCTTTAATTTTTTCTAATACTGGTAAAGCCTTCTGAAATTCAGAAGGCATTTGCGTTAATCTCATAATAAGTGTTCTAATCC
>NZ_AJRE01000175.1:0-2061 GCF_000296955.1 Streptococcus sp. GMD4S | reverse complement strand
ACAAACGTATGGAAACAATCAGTGGCTGGACTAAATACTACTCACCATACTACAACACTATCGATGGATTTGCTGAAATGAGAACACTTTGGTTCCCAATGTTGCAATCTGTATCAAATGGTGACGAAAAACCAGCGGATGCTTTGAAAGCCTTCACTGAAAAAGCTAACGAAACAATCAAAAAAGCTACAAAACAATAAGCACTAAGTCAGATTGATTCCCCCCTTTTCCCTGTGCACTACGGTGTAAGAAAAGGGGGACTTTTGTTTGAAATGGTAGGAACTGTCACGAAATTAAAATGAAGTTCTTACATAAGCGAATCTTAAAAAATTTCATTTTGGTTTTAAAACAGTTCAAGAAAATCAAAAACTATTCTATTTGAAAGAGAGGTGCCGACTGTGAAAGTCAATAAAATTCGTATGCGGGAAACAGTGATTTCCTACGCTTTCCTAGCACCAGTGTTATTCTTCTTTGTCATCTTTGTCTTGGCTCCTATGATTATGGGATTCATTACAAGTTTCTTTAACTACTCCATGACTAAATTTGAGTTTGTAGGCTTTGACAACTACATTCGCATGTTTAAAGACCCTGTCTTTATGAAGTCTTTGATCAATACCGTTATCCTGGTTATTGGATCTGTTCCGATTGTGGTTCTCTTCTCGCTCTTTGTAGCATCTCAAACCTATCATCAAAATGCCATTGCCCGTTCTTTCTATCGTTTCGTCTTCTTCCTTCCTGTAGTTACAGGTAGTGTTGCCGTAACGGTTGTATGGAAATGGATCTATGACCCACTATCAGGGATTCTAAACTTTGTCCTTAAGTCAAGCCATATCATCAGCCAAAATATTTCTTGGCTGGGTGACAAAAACTGGGCTTTGCTAGCGATTATGATCATCCTTTTGACAACATCTGTTGGTCAACCGATTATTCTTTATATTGCTGCCATGGGAAATATTGATAACTCACTTGTTGAAGCAGCGCGTGTTGACGGTGCGACTGAGTTTCAAGTCTTCTGGAAGATCAAATGGCCTAGCCTTCTTCCAACAACTCTTTACATCGCGATCATCACAACCATCAACTCATTCCAGTGTTTTGCTTTGATTCAGCTCTTGACTTCTGGTGGTCCAAACTATTCAACAAGTACCTTGATGTACTACCTTTACGAAAAAGCCTTCCAATTGACAGAATACGGCTATGCAAATACCATCGGTGTCTTCTTGGCAGTGATGATTGCCATTGTCAGCTTTGCTCAATTCAAGATCCTCGGAAACGACGTAGAATACTAAAGAAAGGAGACAGTTATGCAACCTACACAAAAGAAACCCTTAACAGCTTTCACTGTTATCTCAACGATTATCTTGCTCTTGTTGACCGTACTGTTCATCTTTCCATTCTACTGGATCTTGACAGGGGCCTTCAAATCACAGCCTGATACCATTATGATTCCACCACAATGGTTCCCTAAAATGCCAACCATGGAAAACTTCCAACAACTCATGGTGCAAAACCCTGCTATGCAGTGGATGTGGAACTCTGTATTTATCTCACTGGTAACCATGTTCTTAGTCTGTGCAACCTCTTCTCTAGCAGGTTATGTCTTGGCTAAGAAACGTTTCTATGGTCAACGCATCCTCTTTGCAGTTTTTATCGCTGCCATGGCTCTTCCAAAACAAGTTGTCCTTGTACCATTGGTACGTATCGTCAACTTCATGGGAATTCACGATACTCTTTGGGCAGTTATCTTGCCTTTGATTGGATGGCCATTTGGGGTCTTCCTCATGAAACAGTTCAGCGAAAACATCCCAACAGAATTGCTTGAATCAGCTAAAATCGACGGTTGTGGTGAGATTCGTACCTTCTGGAGCGTAGCCTTCCCTATTGTGAAACCAGGATTTGCAGCTCTTGCGATTTTTACCTTCATCAATACTTGGAACGACTACTTTATGCAGTTGGTTATGTTGACTTCACGTCAAAACTTGACCATCTCACTCGGGGTTGCGACCATGCAGGCCGAAATGGCAACCAACTATGGTTTGATCATGGCAGGTGCAGCTCTTGCAG
>NZ_AJRE01000174.1:0-2063 GCF_000296955.1 Streptococcus sp. GMD4S | reverse complement strand
TGATGAGCAGTTCTTCCAATTCTTCGAAGAATTCTTCATCGACAGAACGGAAGTTGGCAAAGAAGGCATTCAAACGAGCACCGAATCCGGTACGCGTCTTTTTGAGACTGCGGTCATATTTTTCCTGAACCGTTTCTTCAGACTGGTGACTTTCTTCTCCTACGTCTTCAGCCCCTAGCTCTTCTCCAGTTTCTAGAGATTCTTGGCTCTCTTCTTCGAAAAATTCTTCAGGTTCTTGGCCTTGCTCTGTCTCATCAACCTCTTCTTGAACCGTTTCCTCAACTGCTTCTGGTTCAATAACTTCTTCTGTCAAGATCTGAGGGGTTTCTTCTTGAGCAGGTGTTTCTTCCACTTTGTCTCTTGCTGTCTCTTCCTGAGAAGTTTCTTCGACTGAAGTTTGGTTTTCTTCAACCTCTTCTGACAAATCAAGATTTTCCAGAGCTTCTTTTACGATATCTTCGATTTTCGGCTCTTCTTTTTTTCCGAATAGACGGTCAAATAATCCCATATTCTAGTTCTCCTTTAGCACGTATTCTTCGATAGCCCAGGCAACGGCTTCCTCGTCGTTGGTCATTGGGGTAATGACATTGGCAACTGCCTTAACTGCTGGAACTGCATTTTGCATGGCAACTCCCAGACCTGCCCACTCAATCATGGAAAGGTCATTGGCCTCGTCCCCACAAGCAATGACTTGACTTTGGTCGATTCCTAAGTGTTTAATTAATTTCGCTAAACCTGTTGCCTTGTGGACATTTTTCGGTGACCATTCCAATAAGAGTTCACGCGATTTGAAGATCTCATATTGGTCAAACAATTCAGAAGAAATCTGTTGAATCGCTGTATCCAAAGGTTCTTGGGCAAAGGCAGTCACACATTTGTTATACGTCATCTGACTAGATAGATCCTCAAAAGCGACAGGTACGAAAGTCAAGGCTGGGTTGAACTTAGCATAGAGACTTTCTTGGTCCGACTGGATTTGATAGACGGTTCCTTCTGAAATAGCATCTAACGGAAGTCCGAGTTTTTCAGTTTCCTCGTACAAACGTGCCACATCATCGATTGAAAAGACGGTTTTATCGAGAATCTCTCCAGTATTTTTCTGTACCAGACCACCATTAAAGGTGATGGTGTACTCATCCTCCTGACCGTCAGTCCCTAGCTCATGGAGAAAGAAATCCATAGCTTTCAGAGGACGTCCCGTTGTCAGAACGACCTTGATGCCACGGTCACGCGCAGCTTTGAGGACCTCCTTGGTACGATCTGTCAGCTTTTTATCCGTTGTCAGCAAAGTACCGTCCAAATCCAGTGCAATCAATTTAATATCTGCCATTATAAGCCCTCCATATAAGTCATCACTGATTGGTCCTTATGGTGGCCAATCACTGTCTCTGCTAATTCTAAAATCTCTGGTCGCGCATTTTCAGGAGCGATGGGGTGCCCCACTACCTGCATCATGTGAAGGTCATTGAGATTATCGCCAAAAGCCATGACCTGATCCATGGTCAGACCAAGTTTTTTTGCCAGCTCAACAATAGCTACACCCTTATCAACATAGTCCAAGACAATATCAATGGATTCAAAACCAGTTGTCATGGCTTTCACACCAGGAACATTTTCGTTGACCCAGGCCTCACCAACTTCTATCGTTTCTTCTGTGAAGTTGGTGGTGAATTTAAAAATCTCATCCGTGATATCTTCTAAACTCGCTACTTTTTGAATGTTTTCATTGTAGTGACGACTAAACATCAGATAGATCTCATCCACTGTATCCAATACATAACAAGCTTTTTTCCCAGTCAAGAGCATTTTTCTTTCATCAAAATAGGGTGATTTCTTTAAAGCTTCAAAAGTGCTCAAGTAAAAATCCCGAGACATAGTAGCCTCATACATATCCTCACCATGAAACTCAACATAGCTCCCATTTTCAGCTATAAAAATCACTTCATCACGCACATCTGCAAACAACTTTTTCAGGGACAGGATACCACGACCTGAAGCCACTGCAAAATAAATCCCCTTTTCCTTGTAGGAAACAAGTACGTTTTTGAGGCGTTTCATATCAA
>NZ_AJRE01000173.1:0-2063 GCF_000296955.1 Streptococcus sp. GMD4S | reverse complement strand
AAACGACGAGTCCATAGTAATTGAGGAGCGATTTGTTCTCTGGCTAGGCCAGGTAGGATTGGAGAGGTGTTCATTTTTACAAAGACGCGCTTCCCATCAGGGTAGCTTCCCATATAAGCTTTGCCACTCTTCCCAGGGATAGGGGTCAGCGTTAGCTCATTATCACCCAAGTCCATTTCTTTCCTCCGTATAAAGTTTCCTTACTATTCTACTAGTTTTTGGTCTATTCGTCAACCAATCTTTTTAGTTGGTAAGGCAAATAAAACAATTGTAGGAAGAGACTAGCCCCTACAAGAGCCAACAAGGCTATTTTTTCTTGAAAAACCACTGCTCCGACCAGCAATTCCAGCAAAAGAACTGCACTTCCCACACCAAGCACAATCTGTTTCAATCCCTTCTCTTTCTCCCCTTTTTCTAGTGGAAAGAGCTGAGTCAAGTACTGGTAGTCAAAGGCATGATAGAGGGCCAGTAACTGAAAGAGCAGGAGATAGTTAAATAGAACCACCACTGCCGTCGCGATCCAAGCTTGCTCGATAAAGATCACAGCTAACAAGGATAGGAGCAAGAGGCGCAAACTGAGGGCAAAGAGGTCTCCATTTCGCAAGTAAGAACGAAGATAGAGATTTTGCCAAATTTTCCCAGGTACCTTCTGAACTGCTTTAAGGATAAAATCCAGATAAGCGCGACGTTTGACACTATTTGAAACGCCCTTGACCTGAGTAAAGAGAGCAAAGAAACGAAGCAAGACTTGCTTGCGCTTGCTTTCTTGGGAAACGACATAGTCCCAGTCAAGCCCAGTCTCTGTAAAAAATTTACTGGATTTTTGGCGAAAGAGGAGATATTTCCCAGCTCCCAACAAAAGCACATAGATGAGAAAGACTGGCAAGCCATAACCCATGGCTAAAAATAAGGGCGCAAATAAAAGCAAGAAAAGGGTCTGGACAAAAAGCCAAAAGACCAGTGAGCGCATCGTCTGCCCTTTGAGGTGAGACTTAACTTCCTCTTCACTGACTAAGAGAAAGAGCTTGTCAGGTCCTTCCATGTAGGTCGCGATTCCTCCCCAAGCCAAAAGCAAGGCAGATACAATCCCCAAAAACAAGAGGATAGGCCAGTGGTTTTCAGGAAAATGTTGCAGGAGTTGACTGTACTGGTAGGCTAAAAAACCGATGAGAACCAGCAGGAATAAGACAAAGTGGTCATTGAGAACATAACGCAGATAACCGACACACTCCTTACGAAAAGCCTGCTTTCTCCTTAAAAACAAGTCTTTCATAGGTCCTCCTCTTTGGTTAGAGCCAAGTAAATATCATTCAAGCTAGCCTCGGGCATATCAAAAGCCTCGCGGAGTTGCTGGAGGTTCCCCTGAGCCCTCACCTCTCCCTTGTGGAGGATGACAAAGGCGTCACACATCCTTTCCGCCGAGTCCAGCACATGGGTACTCATGAGAATAGACTTGCCTTTTTGCTTTTCTACTTCCAAAAGCTGAATCAAGTCGGCAATCGCCAAGGGATCGAGACCAAGAAAAGGCTCATCGACGATAAAGAGGCTAGGATCCACGACAAAGGCACAGATAATCATGACCTTCTGCTTCATCCCTTTGGAGAAATGCACAGGAAACCAGTCTAATTTTTGGTCCAAACGAAACATTTTTAATAAAGGTTCCACACGATCAAAAGCCACTTTTTGCTCAATACCATAGGCCATGGCAACCGTCTCGATATGCTCTCTGAGGGTCAATTCCTCATACAAGCTAGGCGTTTCTGGGATGTAGCCAATCTGTTTGCGATAGCTGGTCGCATCTTCTCGCAGGGTGAGACCGTTAATCTTAATTTCCCCACTGTAAGGTGTCAACAGTCCAATAATCTCATTGATTGTCGTTGATTTCCCAGCACCGTTGAGACCAATCAAACCGACCAACTGCCCACTTTCAACTGTAAAGGACACATCTTTCAAGACAGGAACATGGACATAGCCTCCTGTCAGGTTTTTAATTTCTAACATATTTTCTCCGAATCTGGTATAATGTAGCTATATTATATCAAAATTCAATACAGTAGAGGTGG
>NZ_AJRE01000172.1:0-2066 GCF_000296955.1 Streptococcus sp. GMD4S | reverse complement strand
TTCCAGGTTATCCAAGCGAAGATGGTGAACAACCGAAGAAAGATATTCCAGGCTACCGCTTCGTAGAGACTAAGAAACTTCCAAACGGCGACACAGAACATGTTTATGAGAAGGTTAAGACAAGTCATAAGGATAAGGAAGGGAATGAAATTCCAGGTTATCCAACCGAAGATGGAGAACAACCTAAGAAGGATATTCCAGGTTACCGCTTCGTAGAGACTAAGAAACTTCCAAACGGCGACACAGAACACGTTTATGAGAAGGTTAAGACGAGTCATAAGGATAAGGAAGGCAATGAAATTCCAGGTTATCCAAGCGAAGATGGTGAACAACCTAAGAAGGATATTCCAGGTTACCGCTTCGTAGAGACTAAGAAACTTCCAAACGGCGATACAGAACACGTTTATGAGAAGGTTAAGACTAGTCATAAGGATAAGGAAGGCAATGAAATTCCAGGTTATCCAACCGAAGATGGAGAACAACCTAAGAAGGATATTCCAGGTTACCGCTTCGTAGAGACTAAGAAGCTTCCAAACGGCGACACAGAACATGTCTACGAAAAAGTGAAGACAAGTCATAAGGATAAGGAAGGCAATGAAATTCCAGGCTATTCAACCGAAGACGGTGAACAACCTAAGAAGGATATTCCAGGTTACCGCTTCGTAGAGACTAAGAAACTTCCAAACGGCGACACAGAACATGTCTACGAAAAAGTGAAGACAAGTCATAAGGATAAGGAAGGCAATGAAATTCCAGGATATCCAAGCGAAGACGGCGAACAACCTAAGAAGGATATTCCAGGTTACCGCTTCGTAGAGACCAAGAAACTTCCAAACGGTGACACAGAACATGTCTACGAAAAAGTTGTTACTGCCCCTCAACAAAAACCGACTGAGCAATCTCCAACTACTAAAGCAACCAAAGAATTACCTAATACTGGTACGGAAGATCATGCAGCTTTGGCGGCTCTAGGAGTACTAGGTTTGATGAGCGGATTTGGACTTGTGTCTCGTAAGAAAAAAGAAGACTAATTCTATACTCTAGATTCTAAGTAGTTTCCTTTAGTTTCTTAAACAAAAAACCAACTAATCTAATGATTAGTTGGTTTTTGTCTATTCTCGATTTTTCCAAGCTTGGTATCGAGTGTCAATCAAGAGTTGGGTTAGGCGCCCCATGGTTTCTCTTTCTTCGGGAGTGAGGGATTGAGCTTGGACAAAGAGATGGTGAACGTGTTCAATGACCTTGAAGGAAGAGAGGTCGTTGATAGAAGAGATGCCTGCATCGAGAATGATTCCAAAAAAGAGGTCAAAGTAGAGCTGCAGTTCCGTATCAGGGACCGTCTCAACCCATTCCTTAAAGGTTGTATCGACTTGCTGGCTGTCACTATTGGTCTCGTCTAGTTGGACAAAGTGTTTGTCTTCAACCTGCCAACTAAAGGTGTCATGCTGGGCAAGACCACCCAAGGCAGTGCTTCGAACAACGATTTTCTTATCAGGGATTTCTAGCATCATTCCGATGATAGAACCTTGTGGGACAAACACTTTCGTTCTTTCCATCATGTTTTGATAGCCAGCTGTTTCGGTTAGTTCCTTGTGAAGTCCAGGCGCATCAAAAGTATAGACAGCGACAATGTTTTTTTGTAAAAGTGGATCGAGTTGACTAGCAGCATAGACAGCTAGATTGCCCCCTTTTGAGTGTCCTGCTATGACAACTTTTTGGTTAGGATGTTGAGCAAAAAAATCCTGTAAATACTGGAGGGCGTGTTTTTGAGCTGGGATTTCTTTCATATAGGTCATATGGAAATCTTCTTTCCAACCGATGATACTATCATCCGTTCCACGAAAAACAAGCAAAAAAGTATCGAGACTGATACGATAAGTCATAGCCGCAAACTGTTTTTGCAATTCAGGATCAATATCATTGATAAAATTTGATAGCTTGCAATTTTTAAACCGTTTGTGTTGAGAGAGTTGATCCAACAACTGGAGGCGGTTCTTATTGGTCAACATCGTCGTGTCTCTAGGAATTTGGGGTGCAAGATCTATGAGGCGCTGGTTTTTTTGGGT
>NZ_AJRE01000171.1:0-2081 GCF_000296955.1 Streptococcus sp. GMD4S | reverse complement strand
CACGAAGCTGAAGGATATGCCAAATCAACTGGAAAGTTGGGCGTTGCCGTCGTCACGAGTGGGCCGGGAGCAACAAATGCCATTACAGGGATTGCAGATGCCATGAGCGATAGCGTTCCCCTTTTGGTCTTTACAGGTCAGGTTGCGCGAGCTGGAATTGGGAAAGATGCTTTTCAGGAGGCGGACATCGTGGGGATTACCATGCCCATTACCAAGTACAATTACCAAGTTCGTGAGACAGCAGATATTCCCCGTATCATTACGGAAGCTGTTCATATCGCAACGACAGGTCGTCCAGGTCCTGTTGTGATTGACTTGCCAAAGGATGTATCAGCTCTAGAGACAGATTTCATCTATTCACCGGAGGTGAATTTACCAAGTTACCAACCGACGCTTGAACCGAATGACATGCAAATCAAGAAAATCTTGAAGCAATTGTCAAAAGCCAAGAAACCTGTTTTGTTAGCAGGCGGTGGTATCAGCTATGCGGAAGCTTCTAAAGAGCTCAATGAATTTGCTGAACGTTACCAAATTCCAGTAGTCACTAGTCTTTTGGGGCAAGGAACCATTGCAACGAGTCATCCGCTCTTTCTAGGGATGGGAGGAATGCACGGTTCTTTCGCAGCCAATATTGCAATGACGGAAGCGGACTTTATGATTAGTATTGGTTGCCGTTTCGATGACCGCTTGACTGGGAACCCTAAGACCTTCGCGAAGAATGCTAAGGTTGCCCATATCGATGTTGACCCAGCTGAGATTGGTAAGATTATCAGTGCAGATATTCCTGTAGTGGGAGATGCTAAGAAAGCCTTGCAGATGCTACTGGCAGAACCAACTGTTCATAACAATACTGAAAAGTGGATTGAAAAAGTCACCAAGGACAAGAATCGAGTTCGTTCTTATGATAAGAAAGAACGTGTGGTTCAACCTCAGGCTGTCATTGAACGCATCGGTGAGTTGACGCATGGGGATGCTATTGTTGTTACTGACGTTGGACAACACCAAATGTGGACAGCCCAGTATTATCCTTACCAAAATGAGCGTCAGTTAGTCACTTCAGGTGGTTTGGGTACCATGGGATTCGGAGTTCCTGCAGCTATCGGAGCCAAGATTGCCAATCCAGAAAAAGAAGTCATCCTTTTTGTCGGTGATGGTGGCTTCCAAATGACCAACCAAGAGCTAGCGATCCTAAACATCTACAAGGTGCCGATTAAGGTTGTCATGTTGAATAACCACTCACTAGGAATGGTTCGTCAGTGGCAGGAATCCTTCTATGAGGGTAGAACTTCTGAGTCAGTCTTTGATACACTTCCTGACTTCCAGTTGATGGCACAGGCTTATGGCATCAAAAACTATAAATTTGATAATCCAGAGACGATAGAGAAGGATCTAGAAGTCATTCTGGAGGATGTGCCCATGTTTATCGAGGTGGATATTTCTCGTAAGGAACAGGTCTTACCGATGGTACCAGCTGGTAAGAGCAATCATGAGATGTTGGGGGTGAAGTTCCATGCGTAGAATGTTAACAGCTAGATTGCAAAACCGTTCAGGAGTTTTGAATCGTTTTACAGGTGTCCTTTCTCGTCGTCAAGTCAATATTGAGAGTATCTCGGTTGGTGCGACAGAGAACCCCAATGTATCTCGTATCACCATCATTATTGATGTAGCATCTCATGATGAAGTAGAGCAAATCATTAAACAGCTCAATCGTCAGATTGATGTGATTCGCATTCGAGATATCACAGATAAACCACACTTGGAAAGAGAAGTTATCTTGGTAAAAGTATCTGCTCCTGCTGAGAAGCGTGCAGAAATCTTGGCCATTATCCAACCTTTCCGTGCAACGGTAGTAGATGTGGCTCCAAGCTCAATCACCATCCAGATGACGGGAAATGCTGAAAAGAGTGAAGCTTTATTACGAGTGATTCGACCATATGGTATTAAAAATATCGCTCGTACGGGTGCAACTGGATTTACCCGCGACTAATACTCTTTGATTTTCATTGAGTATAAAATCCAGTTTAAATTTGTTAAACCAGCCTATAAGGCAATAAAAATAGAAAAGAGAGAAAAACTATGGC
>NZ_AJRE01000170.1:0-2101 GCF_000296955.1 Streptococcus sp. GMD4S | reverse complement strand
GTCTTCTCCTTTTGTTTTTATAATCTATTTCTTTAATTTTAGTCTTGGTTCCATTCATCCTTGATAGCATGATAAGCTGCAACAGGATCCTCAGCTTGGGTAATAGGACGTCCCACTACGATATAGTCACTACCGATTTGATAGGCGTCAGCAGGTGTCATGACACGTTTTTGGTCTCCAACCGCAGCTCCCGTTGGACGAATTCCTGGTGTCAAACAGATAAAATCTGAATTGGTAGCCTGCTTGATGAGTTGCACTTCCTGAGCCGAGCAAACGACACCATCCAAGCCCGCTTCAGCTGTCTTCTTGGCATAGTGAATCACAGACTCTTGCAGGCTGGTTTGGATATTTTGAAAATCCTGCATCTGGCTTTCCGACGTTGAGGTAAGCTGGGTCACAGCGATCAATTTGGCTTGTGTCCCCAGACCTTCACGCGCAGCCCTCATCATCTCCACACCACCTGCAGCATGAACGTTAGTCATGTCCACACCAAGCTGAGATAAGACCTTCATAGCCGATTTGACTGTATTGGGAATGTCATGTAGTTTGAGGTCCAAAAAGACACTATGCCCCAGTGACTTCAAATAACGGACAACTTCAGGACCTTCCGCATAATAAAGCTCCATCCCTACTTTTAAATAAAGACTTTCTTCTGCTGGGAAAAGAGATAAAAATTCCTTGACTGCCTCAAAACTAGGAAAATCAAGAGCAATAACTGGACGATGTTCACGCATACCTTTCTCCTTTTACCTTTACGAGCAAGAGAGTATGGTCAAAAATAAACCACGAAAAAAGGAACCTGCCAACAGCAAGGTTCCACGAAAAATGGGTAGAGTCCACCCTTTCACCGTCTAACCTTAGCTGCCTCTCTGGACTGCTTTAAAGGTTTTTTTCTATTCTATTATTTATAGTAGGACTTGTCAAGCAAAAACTCGAAACTAGACTTCTATACCATTCAAAACCAAGAGGAAAAGTTAGTCTAACGACTCTGTGATTGCTGGCTCGTTTGGCTTTGATTTCCTTGTTCTTCTTGTTTTTTCTTTTCTTCTTCCTGTTTTTTCTTCTCAGCTTCCTTGGCCTCTTGCTTGGCTTTTTCCTCAGCTTCTTCTATCAGTTTATCTGCTATCGTATAGCTGTATACTCCAGCCTCCATATCGACTACACTCGGTTCTGACAATTGTGGCTTGATTTTGCTGTAATAAGGTAATTTTTTGCTCAATTCTGATAGGGGAACCAAAACCTCATCTGTATCCAGCATGGTAATTTTTAAAAGATCTGCTGTTGCCTTGCTCGGCGCTAATTCGATTTTCTGGATTTGACTCTTGATATCCTCACTGATAGTAGACAATCCCGTTATCAGCTCTTTCACCTGCTGCTCATCGTTAAAGGTAACTGTCAGATAAGTCTCAGGCAAGTTTAAGCGATCAACAGGAGTTGACTCTACTGTACCACTAGAAAGAATAGGATAATGTTCTTCACCAGACACATAATAACCAACAATATCAAATTCCTTAACCTCAATCGTAAAGTTAGTCGGAAATTGATAGTTAATCTTCGCTGATTCTATCCAATGATTGGACTTGATTCGCTCAGCGTATTTTTCCTTATCCAACAATAGGGCTAAAGTATAGTCGCTATCTTGAATTCCAGAAGCCTGTTTGATATCATCCGCCTGCGTGTTACTATTTCCCTTAACCTCGATATTTTTGATGGTCGAAAGTGGAGTCAATAGATAGACTGAAAGAAGGAGGACCAGGACACTGGGTACCAAGATACTCACAGCTCGCCAAATATGAACAGGCGCAATTTTAGGCTTGGCAGGTTTTTCTGGTTTCTCTGGTTTCTTCTTCTCTTTTTCCTCTTTGACTTTCCGGTCATCCTTTTGAGATTTTTCTTCTTTTTCGGATGGTTCCTTGCTTGGACTTGAGGCTTCCTCAACTGACTCACTCGATGATTTCTTGGATTCCTCCAGTAGTTTCGAGTTGGCTTCCTTACGAGCTTGTTTTTCCTTTTCCTTCTCTTCAGCTAGGGCAGCTTCTTCCTCAGCCTTCTTCTTCAGGTATTCCTGGTTTCGTTTCTGCCATTCAGACAATTCTTGCTT
>NZ_AJRE01000169.1:0-2137 GCF_000296955.1 Streptococcus sp. GMD4S | reverse complement strand
AAGGTACAGAAGCTGAGAAAGCCTTTAACAGTCTGGTTGCTAAATTGGCTCGTCATAACTATGACCGTCTTGGCTTTGAAGCCAAAGATGGTGAATCAGATGAAGACGAATTGGTTCGTCAGTTGACCATTTCCATGATGATTCGTTCCAATGATGTAGAAGCTAGTCAAGTCGCTAGTCAAATCTTTGCAGCTCACAAGGAAAATCTTGCAGGACTTCCAGCAGCAATCCGTGCTCAAGTTCTCATCAATGAAATGAAAGACCATGAGACCAAGGACTTGGTCGCAACTTATCTGGACCTATATACTCATGCGACGGATGCGGTCTTTAAACGCCAGTTGGCAGGAGCTCTTGCATATAGTATAGATGCTGACAATATCCAAACCCTGATTGGCTCATGGAAAGATAAATTTGTAGTGAAACCACAAGACCTTTCTTCATGGTACCTCCAATTCCTCGGACACCAAGCTACCCAAGAAACTGTTTGGGTTTGGGCGCGTGAAAACTGGGATTGGATTAAGGCAGCCCTTGGTGGAGATATGAGCTTTGATAGCTTTGTCATCTTCCCATCGCATATCTTTAAAACAGAGCAACGCTTGGCAGAGTACAAGGATTTCTTTGAACCTCAACTCTCTGACCTTGCGCTTAGCCGTAACATTCGTATGGGTATCAAGGATATCGCAGCGCGTGTTGACTTGATTAAGCGTGAAAAAGCAGCAGTAGAAAAGGCTTTGAAAGCAAGTAAGTAATAGAGAAAAAACAGCGGATCTTGCAATCTGCTGTTTTTTGGAAGTCAGTATAAAGTGTCCATCCTGAAAATCGTGTTATAATAGCAATGTCAAAGAAATTTTACCTAGAATTGTATAGGATGTTAAAGAATTTCGTCTAGACAATTCGTGAAGAAAAGAATAATATAAATAGGAAATGCAGATGTTAGGAAAACAATTAAAATTATTTAGAGAACAAAATGGCTACAGTCAGAATCAAATAGCAGAATATCTGGGGACGACTCGTCAAACTATCTCAAATTGGGAAAATGATAAAACAATTATAGATAGTCATAGTTTGATTCGCTTAGCTGATTTTTATCAGATCTCTTTAGATGAGTTATGTGGACGAAAAAAGATTCCTGTTTACAAGAATTCAAAGATCAAGTCTATGATTTTAGCTAATGCTTGTACACTTTGGACCTGCTTCGCTTCCACTCATCGCTAAATCAATTGTTTTCCGACTAGCTTTTCAATTCTATTGATTCTAGGAGGACAATGATGTCTTACGTTTATTTAACTCTAGCTATTGTATCTGAAATAGCTGCTACAAGTCTGTTAAAACTGTCGCAAGGTTTTTCGAAAATGCTTTTTGGGATTCTTGCTTTAGTTTTGTATGGCTTGTGTTTTTTCTTTCTATCTTTGTCTTTGAAAGGCATACAACTAAATCTAGTCTATGCTATTTGGTCTGGTGTTGGTTTGGTTGGAACAACTGTGCTATCTATTTTGCTTTTTCATGAAAAAGTAACGTTCGCAAGTCTCTTGGGAATTGCTTTAGTTATTGTGGGGCTTGTTATATTAAACCTATCACAAAAGGTTCACTAATGAGGTAGTATGTTATGGGTGACAATTATTTTAAAAATAAAAGAGTCGTTATTATTGGTGCCAGTGGAAATTTGGGACAAGCCTATACACAAGCTTTTTTTCAAGCAGGTGCTCATTTATTTCTTTTAGGTCGCAATATGAATAAATTAGCCAGTTTTTCTGAGAATATTGCTTCCAAGATTCCGATTTGCTCAGTAGATATAACGAATGAAACTTCTATTAAAGTTGCAGTGTCTGAAGTTCAAAAGTGGTCGGATAATATAGATATTGTTATTAATGCAACGGGATTTGATGTACGAAAATCTTTATTATCTCACTCTGAGGAGGAGATCAATCAAACTATGACGATTAACCTAATAGGGGCTATCCTTGTCAGCAAACATTTTTTACCTTTGTTAAAAAATCAAAAAGGAGCAACCATTGTGCATTCAGGAGGTTTTGCAGATGGTAGGCTGGCCTTCCCCTATTATAGTGTAGATGTGGCGAGCCGCGCCGGACTTTTTTCTTTTATCGAATCAATGAACCGAGAATTAATACAGGAGCAG
>NZ_AJRE01000168.1:0-2148 GCF_000296955.1 Streptococcus sp. GMD4S | reverse complement strand
CATTAATACCATCGCTTAGTTTAGAGCCAGCTAAAGAAACTGGTAAATTGTGCATGCTTTCAATTGCACCCTCAGCTAGACCTGTAATTCTTTGACCCATATCCTCTGGATCTATTGTGAATAGGAGAGTTTTTGTATCGTATTGGGTCATGAAGGTTGCTGTCTTGCCATTTGCCAATTGAAGGGTCGGAGCCTTGTTGACCAATACTTCCGAATCGAACTCCATGGCTATAATACCTGGCCATTTTTGAATAGCATATTTTACTTTTGCTTCTTTAGGAGATATTCTGTCTTTGCTTAAGAAATCCCAGTTGAATTTCTTATAGGATAAAGTATAATCGTTTTGATTGCCATCCGCATGCTCATAAAGCAAACCATATTCGCCATTTCCGAGTTCTTGGAGCGAGTTGTATGCAAACTTACCACTTTGTATAGGATTGTGTTTCAGCCATGTCAACTCACCATTCTCCTCAACACGAGCCAGGTGAACCAAACCATTGTTGCGTCCAGGACCACCAGCATTGCTGAGTAGAATGTATTCCTTTCCTTCATGCATGGTGTGAATAGCGGACATTTGAACATAAACGTCTTTTACTTGAGGATAACGTTTGATTTCCTTATCCCACGTTGCTCCCCCATCATGACTGGTCGCAACCTGAAGATCACCAGTCAACCCACGCATAAAGAGCTTGAGATCCCCATTATTCAACTGAACAACAGTTGACTCCGTATTTTGGGCACCTGGATTATTCATGGTTGAAGAGTGAATGGTTTGGTTGCCTACTGGGCGGTTATCATTAACTGCTTCCCCTGCTTGCCATGTTTCTCCATGATCATCTGAATAAATTACACGAGATGATTGAGAACCACTTAGGTAGGAAACGTTGTTTGTTGTATAAACTGGAATCACCAGTCTTCCCTTATGAGGCCCTGTACGCAAGGCAATGCCAGTACCAGGTCCAGTTCCTAGGAAGTGCATCCAATCTTTCCGAATCCCATGAGTAATATCTTTTGGTGCAGACCAAGTCTTCCCATCGTCATCACTGTAGGACATCCATAGGTAGTTGGTATTGGAAACTCTAAAAATATTCTTTTCGCTATATTCAAAATAAATATTTCCGATTAGCTCATTCCCTTTATACAAATCTCCCTTATCGCTGTAGGCTGGTTTTTTAGGGTCAACGACAACACGATAATCTGTCTTTCTATTTTGAGGGTCGAAAACCTCTCCGTTTTCTCGAATCGTATAGCGACCTGATTCTCCTTGCTTATATAAAACTTGATAAACTTTATCTCCCACTTGTTCATAAGCTTTCGGAGCTTGCCCCGGCAATGAAAATACTGCCTTACTTTCAAGGAACATGTCGTAAATTGCAAAAATTCTCTTTGTTTCAGGGTCTTGCACCAAGGCCATATCAATATTAACTGGAGATGGCCATTCTGCATGTTTAGCGTGCTCATTGTCACGAGGATTTGAGATTACGATTCGGTCTCCCCATGTTTTTCCATTATCTTCACTGCGTCTAATGACCATGCCGATATCACCCCAGTCACTCGAATGGAGACGGCGTTCATCTGCACCTGCAATCAGCGTTCCTTTATCTGTCTTGAGAAGAGCTGGGATACGATAGCTCTTGATACCATCTTTATTTGGTTGATTGTTCCTACCACCTTCAAAGACGTCTTCTTTCTCAGAGATTTTCGCACCTTCTGGTAGTTTCTGTTCCAATTCACCTCTTTCAAATAATTGACTTCGTGTTTGAACTTCATCTGGGCTTAAAGCACGATCATAAACGGTTAGGTTTCGGACTTGTAGATTTGAGGACCAAACTGTTTTCTTGCCCCGTTTGGTTGCTCCAAGTTGAGCTTGATTAACATCTGGCATATCTTTGATGAAGTTCCCAGATTTTAGACTTGTTCGAGATAAGACACCGTTCACATAGAGACGAACTCGACCATGAGGTAACTCCGCTGTCGGTTGTTCGACAGTAAAGGTCACGGAATTCCATTGTCCTGGGCGAACTTTCAAAGGAGCATCTGTATACTTATCATAGAACTGTTCCCCGTTAGCGCCACGCCCTTCAATAAGAGCTGTATTATCAAGGACCGACATAGTAAAGTACTCATTTTCCTTGGTGTCACTGGATA
>NZ_AJRE01000167.1:0-2149 GCF_000296955.1 Streptococcus sp. GMD4S | reverse complement strand
AAGAGTGTCATATTTTGTGAAAACAAGACCAGCGAGATAATCAAAATCGTCGACACATCTAGGAAAATCGACAGAATGGTCGACGCCAGCGCATCGATGATACTGTTGGCATCTGTAAAACGAGAAACGATTTCTCCTGTCCTGCGTGTCGCGAAAAAGGACATCGGCAGGTGAAAAACATGCTTGATGTAGGACAAAATCACATCGATGGACAACCGTTGACCCAGAACAAGTAAGAGGTATTCCTGCGCATAAGACAAAATCTGCTGGAGAATATAGACGATGACCAGCCCAATAGAGATAATACCCAGTGTCGAGCGCATCTGGTCTGGTACGTAACTATCAATGATGGACTGAAGATAGTAGGAACCCACGATATTGATCAAGGTCACCAAGAGTGTCGCTAGGACGATATTGGTAATTAAGCCATGCTGTTTGAGTAAGATCGGCAAGAAGGATAGGAGTCCCTGTTTTTTCTCCTTATGAGGTTTATAGTCCGGTGATGGTGCCATAAAAATACTAACCCCTGTCCACTCTTGCGCAAATCGCTCACGGGAAATCTTGGTCAGCTTGATACTAGGATCTGGATCAGCGATATGAATGTGCTTTTTATCCTGACCTATCACCACATAGTAGTGGAGCAACTTCCCTTCCTTGAGCACATGAGCCACAAAAGGAAAGGTCAAATCTGGCAAATCAAAGAGCGTCATATCCGCCTTGATAGCCCGCGTCTCAAACCCAATCTCCTCTGCCACCTTTACAAGTCCCAAAGCGGTCGTCCCATCCATGGTCGTCTTGGCTAACTCTCGTAGATGAGCCAAGGAGTAATAACTACCGTAGTAACCAAAGACCATAGCCAAAGAAGCCACGCCACAATCCATCTGATCCACCTGGGGACGATAGTGCCTTTTCCTAAATTTCATATCCTTCTCCTTTTTCTAATAATCTCTTTAAAAATTTGTAAGATTATTTTAACCAAATAAGGATGAAAACAGGAAAATATTCCTAAATAAACCATTTTTACGCCTAAAACGCACTTCAAAAAGCATAAACTATCATTTAAATGTAAAAAGCAGAACAAAAGTTCTGCCTGCTTAAAGTAACCGTTAAAAAATGAATGCCTAGAAATAAACTATTCTGAAATGATATTCTCTTTACTTCTATAAAGTGAGATAAATGTCATCAAAAATAATGAAATCGTAGGTATATCAAAACATTCAAACCACGTAGGTAGATTTATTTTGTTTACATCAGCCACAATTCTAATCATTAGATAAGCCATCGAGCTAGACAATACAATAAACTCTGGCCAAGCTTTTCCTAGTAATTGAACAACTTTCATCTCAAACTCCGATCTGATGGTTCATCAATTTCCAATCGTACTTTCTTTTGTTTTGTACTTGTATCCTACATAAAACAGACCAAGCAGAATTGGATAGGTTTCTGGATAAAACAGAGTATTGATCGGATTTTTCATAATCAAATACGTTGCGATATAAAGAATAATCGATACGACAAAATACCCCTCAGCAAATCCTAATAAGATTTTTTTCATAGCAGACTCCTATTTACCTGAAAAGAGTGCTCGAGTTGTTAAAATAGCTCCACCTGTATATACAAAACCTTTTACAAAACCAACTGCCACAGGGATAAGAAGGGGAAAGGCTCCCCCTTGAATTTCCTGCAAGTCCGTATCAGTCATTGTTTCAAATTTTAAAATAGATTTTTCCATATCATCTCCTCCTTCTATTACCATCTACTCGTCACATAATTATAACCTGCAATTCCTGCTGCAGTAATTCCACCAGCAATTTTAGCTGCTGTCACAGGATTAGCAATCACCCAAGCTACAATCGGCCATGCTCCCCCATTCACATCCGTCAACTCTTCTTCTGTAAGAGCTACAAAGTTCTGTTCCATGTTGTCAAAGTTTGTCATTTGTTTTCTCCTTATTTTTTCTATATATTTAATCTTTAACCTCTAAGCCACTTAAATAGCCAGATTGGGTAAATTACTGAAATCATTTTCTTCTCTCCTTTCTTTTTTCCTTACCTATCTATTTTCGAGAAGTAATTTAAAATGAACAGGTAAATTTCATTTATTTTAAATACCATTTGATCAACCATGGCAATAAGATTGGTAAATACAT
>NZ_AJRE01000166.1:0-2153 GCF_000296955.1 Streptococcus sp. GMD4S | reverse complement strand
ACTTTACCTTCAAGGAGTTCCATTGATGCTCCACCACCAGTAGAGATCCATGAGAACTTGTCTGCACGGCCAAGGTTGATGGCTGCAGCAGCTGAGTCACCACCACCGATGATTGATTTCACGCCTGGTTGTTTCACGATAGCGTCCATTACACCGATTGTACCAGCTTGGAAGTCTGGGTTTTCAAATACACCCATTGGTCCGTTCCAAACAACTGTTTTGGCACCAGTCAAAGCTTCGTCAAATTTAGCGATAGATTTTGGACCGATGTCAAGACCAAGGAAACCTGGGTCAACTGCTTCACCTTCAGTATCTTTCACTTCAGTGTAGTCAGCAAATGCGTTTGCTTCTTTTGAGTCAACTGGCAAGATCAATTTGCCGTTTGCTTTTTCAAGAAGAGCTTTAGCGACATCCAATTTGTCTTCTTCAACAAGTGAGTTACCGATTTCGATACCTTGTGCTTTGTAGAATGTGTAAGTCATCCCACCACCGATAAGGACTTTATCAGCTTTTTCAAGCAAGTTTTCGATAACACCGATCTTGTCTGAAACTTTTGAACCACCAAGGATAGCCACGAATGGACGTTCTGGAGCTTCAACTGCTTCTTGGATGTAGGCAATCTCGTTTTCAAGAAGGAAACCAGCAACTGCTTTTTCAACGTTTGCTGAGATACCAACGTTAGATGCGTGTGCACGGTGAGCTGTACCGAATGCATCGTTTACGAAGATACCATCTCCAAGTGATGCCCAGTATTTACCAAGTTCAGGATCGTTTTTAGATTCTTTCTTGCCGTCAACATCTTCGAAACGAGTGTTTTCAACCAAGAGAACTTGTCCATCTTCAAGAGCGTTAACAGCGGCTTCCAATTCAGCACCACGTGTAACACCTGGGATAAATTTAACTTCTTGTCCCAATTTAGTAGCCAAGTCAGCAGCTACAGGAGCAAGTGATTTACCTTCTTTGTCTGCTTCTTCTTTTACACGTCCAAGGTGAGAGAAGAGGATTGCACGTCCACCTTGTTCAAGGATGTACTTGATAGTTGGAAGAGCTGCAGTGATACGGTTGTCATTGGTAATCACGCCATCTTTAACAGGTACGTTGAAGTCAACACGAACGAGAACTTTTTTCCCTTTCAAGTCAACGTCTTTAACAGTCAATTTTGCCATTAGATATGACTCCTTCTTTTTTTATACGTGTTAATTATATCACAAAATCAGCAAAAGAGATAGAAAAACCCTAAACTTTTCTTGTTCATTCTTCTATCTACTAACCTAAAAATCTAGGATTACCGTACGGGAAATGGCAATTTTCACATAATTCGGTTGGAATAATTTAGGTAAATTTCTTGATTGATCTACCTAATTACTTCTATACCATTCTTTTTCTAACATTTTAATCCTTAATATTCTAAACTCTACAGTCCTTCTTTTTGAATTGCTAGGTTTCTTATTATACAATATAACTAAAATAGTTTCTTTAGTTTGTGCTATTTGAGATTAAAAGAAGGGGAATTGCTACCATGAAATTAGAAAGACTAATCTATATTTTACTGTCTCTTTTAAATAAGAAGAGAATAACAGCTAAAGAGATTGCAGAGAGATTTGAAATATCTACTCGAACTGTATATAGGGACATGGATACACTCAGTTTAGCGGGGATCCCAATCTATTCGGAACGTGGAGATAAGGGAGGTTTCTATATACCGAGCGACTATAAGATAGACAGAAACTTTTTCACTGAGGAGGAGAGACAGTTTATCATTAATATGAGCCAAAATGTTAGTAAAATCGTTGGCCATTCAAGTCTTGACAGTATCGAACACAAGCTGTCTTCTCAAGAAATTACAAGAGCAAACAGTCCTTTTTACTTTGATCTCAGTTCCTGGACTCTTAATACAAATTATTTACTAGACATTGAGGAAGCGATACAATCTAAACAGATGATTTCTTTTTCTTACTATTCGAAAAAACAAGAGAAAAGTCAGCGAACAATTATCCCATACAGATTGATCTATAAACTGAATGCTTGGTATGTTATCGGTTACTGCTTAGAAAAATTAGATTTTCGTATTTTTAAATTAACTCGAATTCGAGAACTAGAACCAGTGGAGATAAAAGATAAATCATTCGATTATCCACGTTTATCTCAAGAAA
>NZ_AJRE01000165.1:0-2157 GCF_000296955.1 Streptococcus sp. GMD4S | reverse complement strand
TCATATCTTCTGTGATGTCACCAGGGTTGATTTTAGCATCTAGAACATCTTGAGCCAAGCCCTTAAGAGCCTGCGTAATTTCAGCACGACCACCATAGTTAAGCGCAAAATTGAGAATCAAGCCTGTATTGTTCTTGGTCAACTCCTCTGCTTTTTTCAAAGATTCAAAAGTCGGCTTAGGCAGACGGTCTGTCTCCCCAATCATCTGAATCTTAACGTTATTTGCGTGCAATTCAGGGACGTAGTTGTCATAAAACTCAACGGGCAAGTTCATGATAAACTTGACTTCTTGATCTGGGCGTGTCCAATTCTCCGTTGAAAAGGCATAAACCGTGATGACCTTAACTCCCATCTTGTTAGCTGCCTTGGTCACCTTTTGGAGGGCTTCCATCCCCGCCTTATGACCAAAAACCCGTGGTTGCATCCGTTTTTTAGCCCAACGGCCATTCCCATCCATGATGATACCAATATGAGCAGGAACCTGTGTTGGAACCTCAACTTCTACAGCTTTATCTTTCTTAAAAAATCCAAACATGTTCTTATTCCTATTCAAAAATCTATCGTTTCATTATACCATATTTCCCCATTTTCTTCTATTGCTAAGTTATTAGCTCTCCGTACAGACAAAAAATAAGCCACCTGATTGGGCGACTTAATTTTATAGGGAGATTATTATGAAAAAGTTTTAGGAGTTTAAGTTAAGTTCCTCTTAACTTATGGACTTAGTATACCGTTCCTAACTTAAATTTTTCTTAAGTTTTTTGAAAAAGTCAGATTTTCCCATTTTTCTTGCCAATTTTTCTTGGACAAGCGTTCTTGATAGAGCTTCATTCGGTCTTCATTATCTAGGAAATGAGGAGTTGGGGATACGTGAAAGTTAAAAATATCCTCTAAACCATAAGGCGCAAAGAGCTCTAAAGTTGCGTCAGCATGCAAGCGAAGCCCTATCGCCGTACAGCGCTCGGGATATTTACTCATGGCATCACGAGAACTCGTGTAAGGCACAGTATGAGGACTGTGTAGATGCATATAGACCTGATTTTTCAACTCCCACTGATACTGAGGATAATCTTCTCTTAGCTTTTTCTCTAGGGATACTGTTTCCTCATAAGAAACATCTGGATCAAAGAAAATCACATCCACATCTGTTTCACGGTCAAAAGGCGATTTGTCTGACAAGAGATTCCAGATGAAATTCCTGACAGAACCTGCCGCCAACCACGAGTCTTTCAGACCAAGGTCACGAATGATGGTCAGAATGGTCATCATATCAGGATTTTCTCTGAAAGCATCTAGAATTTCTTGTTCATTTTTCATTGTATTCATACCCTAAATGTTCATAAGCCTTAGCAGTCGCTACCCGTCCAGAACGAGTTCGCATGATAAAACCTTTCTGGATGAGGTAAGGTTCGTACATATCTTCGACCGTCTCACGCTCCTCGGCAATATTAACAGAAAGAGTTCCTAGACCGACCGGACCACCACCATACATCTCAATCATGGTACGAAGAATTTTCTGGTCCACATAGTCTAACCCCTCATGGTCTACATCCAGCATGGTCAAAGCTTTATCGGTAATAACATCATCGATTAATCCATCCCCCATAATCTGGGCAAAATCGCGCACGCGCTTAAGGAGACGATTGGCGATACGAGGAGTTCCCCGACTACGCAAGGCCAGCTCAGCAGCTGCCTCGTGGGTGATTTCCATCTCAAAGATATCTGCCGTCCGCTCAACAATCTCTGTCAAGTCAGCGGGGACATAGTATTCCATATGGCCTGTAATCCCGAAACGTGCTCTCAAAGGATTAGAAAGCATACCCGCACGGGTCGTCGCACCAATCAAGGTAAAAGGTGGCAAGTCCAGATGAACACTGCGACTGCCTTCACCAGCTCCAATCATGATATCAATGTAGAAGTCCTCCATGGCACTATAAAGCACCTCTTCTACCGACATGGGCAAGCGATGAATCTCGTCGATAAAGAGGACATCTCCCGGCTCCAAATCATTCAAAATCGCTACCAAGTCACCTGCTTTTTCAATGACAGGACCAGACGTTTGCTTGAGGTTGACTCCCAGTTCATTGGCAATAACAAAGGCCATGGTTGTTTTCCCGAGACCTGGAGGACCAAATAAAAGAACATGGTCCAGTGCCT
>NZ_AJRE01000164.1:0-2161 GCF_000296955.1 Streptococcus sp. GMD4S | reverse complement strand
CTAATCGAGCGTTTGGTTGACCTTGCTAAGCAAAGTTTTGACAAGCGCGAAGCGCATTTGCTATAAAAATGAAAGAGAGGGTAGAAGCCAGAACTATCACTGCATGGTGACTAGAGTTCTTGGACTTCAACCCTTTTTAAAGGAGTAGAAATGAAATTAACAATCCATGAAGTTGCCCAAGCTGTTGGAGCTAAAAATGATGTTAGTCTTTTTGCGGACGTTCAGTTAGAAAAAGCTGAGTTTGACAGTCGTTTGATTGGGCCAGGTGATTTGTTTGTGCCACTCAAAGGTGCTCGTGATGGACATGACTTTATCGAAACAGCTTTTGAAAATGGTGCAGCAGTCACCTTATCCAAGAAAGAGGTTGCAAATCATCCCTACATTCTAGTAGACGACGTGTTGACTGCCTTTCAAGCCCTCGCAGCCTACTATCTTGAAAAAACGGCTGTTGATGTCTTTGCGGTTACAGGTTCAAATGGCAAGACAACGACCAAGGATATGTTGGCGCATTTACTCTCAACAACCTACAAGACCTACAAAACCCAAGGCAATTACAATAACGAGATTGGCCTTCCCTACACGGTTCTTCACATGCCTAAAGGAACAGAAAAGTTGGTCTTGGAGATGGGACAGGATCACTTGGGAGATATTCATCTCTTGTCTGAATTGGCTCATCCAAAAACAGCTATCGTGACCTTGGTTGGAGAGGCTCATTTGGCCTTTTTCAAAGACCGTTCAGAAATTGCTAAAGGAAAATTGCAAATTGCAGACGGTATGGCACCAGGTTCTTTGCTTTTGGCACCAGCCGACTCCATTGTAGAGGACTACTTGCCTACAGATAAAAAAGTGGTCCGTTTTGGGTCAGGAGCTGAGTTAGAAGTCACAGACTTGATTGAGCGCAAGGATAGTCTGACCTTTAAGGCTAATTTTTTGGAACAAGCCCTCGATTTGCCAGTGACAGGTAAGTACAACGCCACCAATGCTATGATTGCTGCTTATGTGGCTCTACAAGAAGGAGTTTCGGAGGAGCAAATTCGTCAGGCCTTTCAGAACCTAGAATTGACCCGCAATCGTACTGAGTGGAAGAAAGCAGCCAATGGAGCAGATATTCTGTCTGACGTATACAATGCCAATCCAACTGCTATGAAGTTGATTTTGGAGACATTCTCTGCCATTCCAGCTAATGAAGGGGGCAAGAAAATCGCTGTCTTAGCAGACATGAAGGAACTTGGTGACCAGTCTGTTCAGCTCCATAACCAGATGATTTTGAGCCTATCGCCAGATGTGCTGGATACCGTTATTTTCTATGGAGAAGACATTGCCGAATTAAGCCAACTTGCTAGTCAAATGTTCCCAATAGGTCACGTTTTCTACTTCAAGAAAACAGCTGACGAGGACCAATTTGAAGACCTAGTCAAGCAGGTCAAGGAAAGACTCGGTGCCAATGACCAAATCTTGCTCAAAGGCTCTAACTCCATGAATCTAGCCAAGTTGGTAGAAAATCTAATGTAGTTTAGTGATTTTCATATGAAAATGTAGATTTCAAATCAGTGCATTTCTGCAATACAAATGATATAATAGGTTGCGAATTTAAGACGCAAGTGTTCTATGCATGTCATAGAATCAAGTTTTTTCAAAAAATTTAAAAGCTGGAGAAAGTGAATTTTTTACTGCCTCTAGCTAGATGAACGAGGAATAGAATATGAATTTGTGGGATAAATTATTTACCACACAGATATCAGAACCGCCCCAGTTTGAACTTCACTGGTACATTGGTTTGTTATGTTTATTGGCTCTTACTTTCTATGCTTCTTATCGTTTTCGCGACAAAGTAGCTTACCAGCGTTTTATTCAGATCCTTCAGTCTGTTCAACTGATTGTTTTGTATAGCTGGTATTGGGGCAATCTCATGCCCCTATCAGAAAGTTTACCCTTCTATCATTGCCGTATCGCCATGTTTGTGATGCTCTTGATTCCAGGAACATCCAAGTACAAACAGTACTTCGCCCTTTTAGGAACTTTTGGAGCAACAGCAGCACTAGCTTACCCACTTTTTGATCCCTACCCATTTCCACACGTGACCATTTTGTCCTTCATTATCGGACATGTTGCCCTTTTAGGAAATGCGCTCCTATACTTGTTTAGAAACTATCAACCTTCC
>NZ_AJRE01000163.1:0-2173 GCF_000296955.1 Streptococcus sp. GMD4S | reverse complement strand
ACAAAGCTGGATTTAGCTGTTCTAGGTCGGCTTTTTTGTGCTATACTTAAGATATGCATAGAAAAACAGTGATTGATTTTAGGGCTTTGGGGGAGAGATACACCTTTACCCAGCCTATCAAAGAGTTAAAAACGAGAGATTTATCAGAAGTGGCAGACTTGCTGGCACAAGTGGAAAGCTACCAAGAGCAAGGTTATTATGTCGTGGGCTACGTCAGTTACGAGGCTGCACCTGCTTTTGAGGAAAAACTGGCAGTTCACAAGTCTCCTCTACTGGGCGAGTACTTGCTTTACTTTACAGTTCATGATAGGGTAGAAACATCACCTATTCCTCTGACTTATGAGGAAGTAGATCTGCCTTCAAAGTGGCAGGAAGAAACATCTGCAGAAAACTATGAAAAGGCTATTACCCAGATTCACCATCATTTGCGGCAGGGGGACACCTATCAGGTCAACTACACCGTCCAACTCAAGCAAGATTTAAGTGCCAATCCTTTTGCCATCTACAATCGCATGGTGGTAGAGCAGGAGGCGGGATACAATGCTTATGTAGAACATGACGAGATGGCAGTGATTTCCATGAGCCCAGAACTCTTTTTTGAGCAAAATGACCGAGAATTAACGACTCGCCCAATGAAGGGAACAACCCAGCGGGGAGTGACTGACCAAGAAGACCTTGCCCAAGCTAGCTGGCTAGAACAGGATCCTAAAAATCGCTCTGAAAACATGATGATTGTGGACCTCTTGCGCAACGATATGAACCGTATTTCTGAAGTGGGCAGTGAATATGTGGAGCGTCTGTGCCAAGTGGAGCAGTATTCAACCGTTTGGCAGATGACGTCGACCATCAAGAGTCAGTTACGACCGGATGTGGACCTAGTTGAAATCTTCCGTTCGCTCTTTCCATGTGGATCCATCACAGGAGCTCCCAAAATTGCTACCATGGAAATCATCAAGAACTTGGAGCCCCAACCCAGAGGAATTTACTGCGGAACGATTGGTCTCTTGCTTCCAAATGGACGACGGATTTTCAATGTCGCCATTCGGACTATTCAACTCTATATGGGCCAAGCTATCTATGGAGTTGGCGGAGGGATTACTTGGGATAGTACTTGGGAATCTGAATACCGAGAGGTTCATCAAAAGGCAGCTGTACTCTACCGTAAACAAGCACGTTTCCAATTGATTACAACTGGGAAAATCAGCCAAAAACAACTGCTTTTTGAAGATCAACATCTGGAAAGACTGACAAAGGCGAGTCGTTATTTTGCCTATCCTTTTGATCCAGAAGAACTGAGACAAAAGATAGAGGAAGAGTGTCGAGCTTGTGATGTTAATCAAGACTACCGCTTACGAATTACCCTCAGCAAGTCTGGAGAGATGGAACTCAGTCGCCAAATCTTAGCACCCCTCAGTCCAAGTTTCTGCAAAGCCAAACTTTGTCTGCAAGAAACAGATTTGAATCAATCATTTACTTACTTTAAAACAACTCATAGACCACACTTAAGTCTAGGGGAACAGGAAATCATTTACCATAATGCAGCAGGAGAACTGCTTGAGACCTCTATTGGAAATCTGGTCTTAAAAATTAATGGTAAACTCTACACACCGCCTATCAGACTTGGAATTTTACCAGGAATTTATCGTCAGCATTTGCTGGAAACAGGACAGGTAAAAGAGAAAATTACGACTTTGGAAGACCTGAACCAAGCAGAAGCTATCTATGGCTGTAACGCAGTCAGAGGTTTGTATGAGTTGGAAGTGATATAATTATAAATTTTTTAATTAATTTTTAGATTTATTTGTTAATATTTAATATTTGATTTGAAAGCAAAATTAAATATATGGTATACTATAGGTATAAATCATTAAAAACAATGGAGATTTTTATGAAAAAATCAAAAAAAATTTTAGTAACCAGCTTAGCCGCTGCAACACTGGGACTTATTTCATTTGCGGATACAACTGGAGACTTTCCTTTCTCGGCTCAGCATGTTTCTGCTCAAGAAAAGGATGTGTCTAAAAATGGTAAGGTTGTAAAAGAGAATACAACTTCGGCGCCAAATCAAGCTGAAAAATCAAAAACACCAGCGCAAAATCCTGCTGAGAAACCAAAAACACCAGCACCGAAACCAGAACCAAAACCAGCGCCAAAGCCAGCGCCGAAACCAGCT
>NZ_AJRE01000162.1:0-2176 GCF_000296955.1 Streptococcus sp. GMD4S | reverse complement strand
ACCAGTTTCATCTTCGATAGCTACAATCTTATAAACCGCTCCAAGGGCTGGCTGGTCATAGGCCGTAATCAGCTTGGTACCCACCCCCCAAACGTCAATCTTAGCGTGTTGCATTTTGAGGTTAAGGATGGTATTTTCATCGAGGTCATTGGAAGCGTAAATTTTGGCATCTGGATATCCAGCCTCATCTAACTGTTGGCGAACTTTCTTGGAAATATAGGCTATATCCCCTGAGTCGATACGAACGCCTTTAAAATTAATCTTATCACCCAACTCACGCGCTACCTGAATAGCAGCTGGCACACCGATTCGAAGCGTATCATAAGTATCTACTAGAAAGACACAATCACGATGGGTTGATGCATAGGCCTTAAAGGCCTTATAGTCGTTTCCATAAACCTGTACCAAGGCATGGGCGTGAGTTCCTAGTACGGGAATTCCAAAGAGCTTCCCTGCTCGCACATTGCTAGTCCCGTTGGCTCCACCAATCACGGCTGCGCGTGTTCCCCAGATAGCCGCATCCATTTCTTGCGCACGACGTGTCCCGAATTCCATCAAGGGCTCATCTTCAATGACTGAACGAATACGTGCTGCCTTGGTCGCTATCAAGGTTTGAAAGTTAACGATGTTTAAAAGAGCCGTTTCGACCAACTGGCATTGGGCAAGAGGGCCTTCAACCTGTACAATCGGCTCATTAGCAAAAACCAAGTCCCCTTCCTGAGCGGAACGAACTGTTAATTCTAACTTGAGATTTCGTAGGTAGTCCAAGAATTCTCCATGATAGCCAAGCGACTCCAAGTAGTCAATATCGCTATCTGAAAAGCGCAAATCTTCAAGATAATGTACAATTCTTTCCAAACCAGCAAAAACCGCATAGCCGTTCTGAAAAGGTTGCTGGCGGAAGTAAACCTCAAAAACCGCCTTCTTATTGTGAATTCCTTGGTCAAAGTAAACTTGCATCATGTTAATCTGGTACAAGTCCGTGTGCAATGTCAAACTATCATCTGGATACATCTGTTTTCCTTCTTCCTACTTTACAAAGGTATGAATGTATTCTACCACTTTCACACCATCCGATAAATTAGTACTATTATAACACATTTTACTGAGATTGATAAAAAGCTAACAAGCTATTCTCCATTCTCCAGTTCATCCATATCTTGCTCAAACTTTTTTTGAGCCCATTCGCCATAACTTTTAAGGCCAAGATTGCCGATAAAAACCCAAGGAAGGTAGATCAGATAAGTGATGGCCCAAGCAGACAAATATTTAACGTTCAAAGGATTGTGCTGATAAATTTCGATATTGAATTGATAATTCTCCAACATCAAGAGAGTCGTAATAGCGAGAGTCACCAGCAAACACCCTCCAATCGTAAAATGAAAACGACTATAGTAGGTCACTCCAAGTTGTCGTGTACGATTGAAAAAGAAGAAAATTCCTAAAAGAAGGGTAACCAGAAGAATATTAGGATTAAAAAGAGCAGGTGATAATACAGCCACCAGATAGCTTAGCAGAATGAGCCCGATAAACACATTAAAAGACTCTGTCCCAGCTTTGTTAATCAGTTGTTCTTCTCTTTCGTCTAATAATTGATAATAAAAAAATCTATTTTTCATCTTCTTCCTCCCAAAATAATTGATCTAAAGTTTTGCCTAAACATCTGCAAATGGACTGGCAAAGGGAGAGACTAGGATTGTATTTCCCAGCTTCAATCAAACCTATAGTCTGCCTAGTAACACCTACAGCCTCTGCCAAATCCCCTTGTGTTAAATCAAGCTCCACACGAGCTAATTTTAATTTTAAGTTTTTAGCCACTAGCATCCTCCTTCACATTTTTAAAAAGTTGCGCTTCTTTTTAAATATATTATACCATATATCTAACTTAATGCAATATATAAATGTCATTTTGTAAGATTTTATTAACAAAAAACTCTCTACCATCTTACATGATAAAGAGTATTCGTTCTTTTTTTGATACTTAGCTAAGTTCCTCTTCAAAGGAAAGAAGTCTAGATCACAAATCCTTTTGGTAATAGTATCTTTGCCCTGTGTAGGGATAGTCTTGCAAGGTAAAGACTTCCTTGTAGCCATGGCTTAGATAAAAATCTGGCGCTTGAAACTGGTAAGTATTCACGAAAGAAAAACGACAGTTTCGATTCTTGGCTTCATTTTC
>NZ_AJRE01000161.1:0-2191 GCF_000296955.1 Streptococcus sp. GMD4S | reverse complement strand
TCTTATATCAGATCGTAGATGATCTGGCTATCATTACTTTGAATCGTCCCGAAGTGGCAAATGGTTTCCATATCCCAATGTGTGAGGAGATTTTAGAAGCTTTGACTCTAGCAGAGCAGGATCAAGCTGTGCAGTTCATCTTGATTAATGCTAATGGGAAGGTTTTTTCAGTTGGGGGAGACTTGGTTGAGATGAAACGAGCAGTAGACGAAGATGATATCCCTTCTTTGAATAAGATTGCAGAATTAGTCAATACAATTTCTTTTAAAATCAAGCAAATTCCAAAACCTGTTTTGATGGAGGTAGATGGAGCGGTTGCTGGTGCTGCAGCAAATATGGCAGTAGCAGTTGATTTCTGTTTAGCGACTGACAAGGCAAAATTCATTCAAGCCTTTGTCGGAGTTGGATTGGCGCCAGACGCTGGTGGGATTCATCTCTTGAGTCGTAGTATCGGGGTAACACGGGCTGCACAACTTGCCATGACAGGTGAAGCTTTGACTGCTGAAAAAGCGCTAGAATGGGGCGTGGTATACCGTGTTTGTGAAGTTGACAAATTAGAAAAAACAAGAGAACAGGTTCTGAAAAAATTAAGAAGAGGTTCAGCAAACTCATACGCAGCGATTAAAAAGTTAGTTTGGGAAAGTCAATTCAAGGATTGGCAGAATTATGCCGAATTAGAATTGAAACTACAAGAATCGTTATCTCTAACTGAAGATTTCAAAGAAGGGGTTCGAGCGCATTCTGAAAGAAGAAGACCAAAATTTACAGGAATGTGAAAAAATACTTGCACAATTTTTTGAAGTTTGTTATACTTCTTTTATCAAATGTTTTGATTGTAAAAGTTTTTTGAGGGGGAGGGAAACGATTTGGACTACCAACAAGTAAATGATTATCTAACATCTATTTTTAATAACGTCCTTGTGATTGAGGAGGTTAGCTTACGAGGTAGTCGATTCAAAGACATCTCCATCAAAGAAATGCACACGATCGATGTGATTGGGAAGTTCCCGGAGGCAACGCCAAGTAAGGTTTCCAAAGAACTGATGGTAACTCTTGGAACAGTGACGACGAGTTTGAATAACCTGGAGAGAAAAGGTTATATTGAGCGTATTCGTTCTGACCAAGACCGTCGAGTGGTCTATCTGCATTTGACAAAGCAAGGTCGTTTGGTTCACCGCCTTCATAAACGATTCCACAAGGCTATGGTCGAAAAAATCATCGATGGCATGAGCCCTGAGGAAAAAGAAGTCATGGGCAGAGGTTTAACGAACCTTTATCAATTTTTGGAGGATTTGAAATAATGGCTTTTGCAAAAATAAGCCAGGTTGCTCATTATGTTCCAGAGCAAGTGGTCACTAATCATGACTTAGCCCAAATCATGGACACAAGCGATGAGTGGATTTCAAGTCGGACAGGAATTAAACAGAGACATATCTCAAAATCAGAGTCTACAAGTGACTTGGCGACAGAAGTTGCTAAGAGCTTGCTGGCTAAAGGGAGCTTAACAGCGGATCAGATTGATTTTATCATTGTAGCGACGATTACCCCAGACTCGATGATGCCTTCCACAGCAGCTCGAGTTCAGGCAAATATCGGAGCGCATAGAGCTTTCGCCTTTGATCTGACAGCAGCTTGCAGTGGCTTTGTATTCGCTCTCTCAACTGCAGAAAAGTTTTTAAGTTCTGGACAGTTCAAAAAAGGGATTGTTATCGGGGCTGAAACCTTATCCAAGGCAGTTGATTGGTCAGATCGTTCAACAGCTGTTCTCTTTGGGGATGGAGCTGGTGGGGTTCTCTTGGAAGCGAGCGAAACACGGCACTTCCTTGTGGAAAGTCTCTATACAGATGGCTCTCGGAGCGAGTGTTTGACCTATGGTCAAACGGCTTTGGCTTCTCCTTTCTCGGATCAAGAAGCAGTTCCTGCTTTTTTGAAAATGGATGGACGAGCAGTTTTTGATTTTGCAAATCGTGATGTTGCTAAATCGATCAAAGGAACCATTGAAAATGGTCCAATCGCAGCATCGGAATTGGATTATCTCTTGCTTCATCAGGCAAATATCCGCATTTTGGATAAGATGGCTAAGAAGATCGGCGTAGACCGAGACAAGCTTCCTGCCAATATGATGGAGTATGGAAATACCAGTGCAGCAAGTATCCCGATTTTACTCTCAGAGTGTGTGGAGAATGGCAAG
>NZ_AJRE01000160.1:0-2199 GCF_000296955.1 Streptococcus sp. GMD4S | reverse complement strand
TGAATGTAGTAGATAACGGCCAAGGTCAATTGGTTGCGACTGTAGAAAATGCGAATGCAGAACGTGTCTTCACTAACACTTATAAAGCAGCTTCAACAAGCGCGACAATCAAAGCTAAGAAAGTCTTGAATGGTAAAGAACTTGTAGCTGATGCTTATACTTTCGAATTGAAAGAAAAAGATGCAGTTGTAGCTACAGCTAAGAATACTGCTTCAGGCGAAGTTGTCTTCAACGTCAACTACACCGAAGCAGGAGAGCACACTTACACTATCACTGAAAAAGCAGGAACAGAAGCAGGTGTGACATACTCAACAGAATCCTACACAGTTAAAGTGAATGTAGTAGATAACGGTCAAGGTCAATTGGTTGCGACTGTAGATGAAGCAGAACGTGTCTTCACTAACACTTATAAAGCCGCTGAAACAAAAGCTACTATCAAGGCTACTAAAGTCTTGGAAGGTAAAGCTCTAGAAGCTGGTAAATACGAATTCGAACTTAAAGAAGGTGACGAAGTCGTCGCAACAGCCAAAAACGCTGCAGACGGTTCTGTTACTTTCGAAGCTATCAAGTACGCAGCAGCAGGTGACCACACTTACACTATCACTGAAAAAGAAGGTAGCGAAGCAGGTGTAACTTACGATAAATCTACTCACAATGTAACAGTAAAAGTTACAGATAATGGACAAGGAAAACTTGTTGCAGATGTAAAAGACAACAATCCAACCTTCACCAACACTTATAAAGCAGCTAAAACAAGTGCAACGATCACAGCTACTAAAGTCTTGGATGGTAAGGCCCTTGAAGCTGGTAAATACGAATTCGAACTTAAAGAAGGTGACGAAGTCGTTGCGACAGCTAAAAACGCTGCCGACGGTACTGTGACTTTCGAAGATATCAAGTACGCAGCAGCAGGCAACCACACATACACTATCACTGAAAAAGCAGGTAGCGAAGCAGGTGTGACATACGACACTGCTAAACATGAAGTGACAGTAAACGTTACAGATAACGGGCAAGGTCAACTTGTTGCAGCTGTTACAGGTAACAATCCAACCTTCACCAACACTTATAAAGCAACTTCAACAACAGCTACTATCACGGCTACTAAAGTCTTGAATGGTAAAGCTCTAGAAGCTGGTAAATACGAGTTTGAACTTAAAGAAGGTGACAAAGTCGTTGCGACAGCTAAAAACGCTGCCGACGGTACTGTGACTTTCGAAGCTATCGAATACGCAGCAGCAGGTAACCACACATACACTATCACTGAAAAAGCAGGTAGCGAAGCAGGTGTGACATACGATACTGCTAAACACGAAGTTAAGGTAGCAGTTGTTGATAACGGACAAGGTCAACTTGTTGCGACTGTAACTGACAACAACCCAACCTTCACAAACACTTACAAAGCAGCTTCAACAACTGTTAACATCACGGCTAAGAAAGTCTTGAATGGTAAAGCTCTAGAAGCTGGTAAATATGAGTTTGAACTTAAAGAAGGTGACAAAGTAATCGGAACAGCGACAAACGCTGTAGACGGTACAGTTGCTTTCGCAGGTATTGAGTACAAAGAAGCTGGTGAGCACACTTATACTATCTCTGAAAAAGCAGGTAGCGAAGCAGGTGTGACATATGACACTGCTACACATAAAGTGACTGTTAAAGTTGTTGATAACGGTGCAGGCAAACTTGTTGCGACTGTAACTGACAACAACCCAACCTTCACCAACACTTATGTTGCGTCTTCAACACAAGTAATTTTCTCAGCTAAGAAAGTCTTGAAAGGTGATAAAGAGCTTGTAAAAGGTCAATTTAAGTTTGAACTTAAACAAGGTGACAAAGTCGTTGAGACAGCTACAAACGCTGCAGACGGTACTGTTACTTTCACAGCAATTGAGTACAAAGAAGCAGGAGAGCACACTTACACTATTACTGAAGTAAAAGGTGACGATAAGAATATCAAATATGATGAGAATTCTTACAAAGTGACAGTAACAGTGACAGATAATGGTGCGGGTCAACTTGTAACAACAGTTGAAGGTAACAACCCAACAATCACTAACACGTATACTGAACCGAAAAAAGAAGAACCTAAGGAAGGTCCTAAGGGTGAACAACCTAAGGGAGATTTGCCAAACACTGGTGGAGCAGACTTTACAGCATTCTCTACTATTCTTGGTCTAGTTCTTGCAGCTTTGGCAGGAC
>NZ_AJRE01000159.1:0-2204 GCF_000296955.1 Streptococcus sp. GMD4S | reverse complement strand
TCTGATACTTCTGAACGCGTTGCACGTGGTTTTTCAGTCATAGTTTCAAGCATGTTTGTTGCTGTGATAGCGACTTTACCAGCTGCATTTACTTTTGTGATAATCATTTTTTGGTAAACTGGAACCATTTCGAATGGTACTTCAATACCCATGTCACCACGGGCAATCATGATACCATCAGCTACTTCAAGGATTTCATCCAAGTTATCGATACCTTGTTGGTTTTCGATTTTCGCAAACAATTGAACGTGACCATTACCAGTTTCTTCACAGATTGCACGAACTTCTTCAACGTCTTTTGCAGTACGTACAAATGAAATAGCGATGAAGTTGATACCTTGTTCCAAACCGAAACGGATATCATCGTTATCGCGTTCAGCAAGTGCTGGGAAAGGAATTTTAGTGTTTGGGATGTTTACACCTTTTTGCTTAGCAATGATACCGTCATTTTCAACGACTACTTCAAATTCACGAGTTGCATCGTCTTTTACGAAAACACGAAGACCCAATTTACCATCGTCAACCAAAACTTGGTGACCAACTTCAACATCATCGTAGATATCAAGGGCACCAGCAACGTTCAAAGCAATCACATCACGAGTTGATTTGATTCCTTGTTTAGTTGCAACACGGATTTTTTCACCAGTTTTGTATGAGTACTCTTTTGCGTCACCTTCAAACAATTCTGTACGGATTTCAGGTCCTTTAGTATCAAGAAGGAAACCAACTTTTTTACCTGCAAGTTTTTCAGCAAGTTTAACAGTTGCCATACGCTCACCTTGTTCTTGGTGGTCACCGTGTGAGAAGTTGAAACGGAAAGTGTTTGCTCCTGCTTCAATCAATTTAGCAATATTTTGAGCTGAAGCTTCAACATCAAGTTTTTCACCCCAGTATCCGTCTTCACCGAATTTTTTACCACCACGGATTTCAACCGCAGGACCTAAAGTTGCAACGATTTTTACACGTTTGTTCATGATTTTTGTGACTCCTTTATATAATTCGACCTTTTATGGTCATGTTACCAAATTAATGAAAGTTGATTAGGACAAGCTCTTGTTCAAAGCAGAAAGTTCAAGATCAGCTTTATGAGGGTTGTTAACAATAATCTTACCTTCTGCAGTTAAGCTAAACAAAGCTCCTTCTTCTGCTGTACCAAGAATTGGATTTTCAACCATTTTTTCGTTACGGATACCAACAGCGACACCACCGATTCCTTGTTTAAGGAGTTTAACAGCGTGTGCCCCCATGCGTGATGCCAATACACGGTCACGCGCAGTTGGTGATCCACCACGTTGGATGTGACCAAGTTCTGTTACACGAAGGTCACTAGTGTCTCCTGCTTCTTTTAGTTTTTGACCAAATTCAGCTGCTGACATAACACCTTCTGCCAAAACGATAATGTTGTGTTTTTTACCGTGCTCATAACCAGCTTTGATACTAGCTACGATATCTTCCATCTTGAAGCCTTCTTCAGGGATGATAATTTCATCAGCACCAGTTGCGATACCAGCCCAAAGAGCGATATCACCAGCGTTACGTCCCATTACTTCAACAACGAAAGTACGACGGTGACTTGATGATGTATCACGAATCTTATCAATCGCATCCATTGCAGTCGTAACTGCAGTATCAAATCCGATTGTAAAGTCAGTACCTACGATATCGTTATCGATTGTACCTGGAAGTCCAATAGCAGGGAATCCATGCTCAGTCAAGCGCATAGCTCCATGATAAGAACCATCACCACCGATAACTACGACTCCTTCGATACCGTGTTTTTTCAATTGCTCAATCCCTTTAAGTTGGCCTTCAAGTTGTGCAAACTCAGGATAACGAGCAGAATGAAGGAAAGTACCACCACGAGAAATGATGTCTCCTACTGAAGCAGCATCAAGCGGATAAATTTCACCGGCAACCATACCTGCGTATCCATCATAGATACCAAAAACTTCCATTCCTTCTGAGATTGCTTGGCGAACTACTGCACGGATGGCAGCATTCATACCAGGGGCGTCTCCACCACTGGTCAAAACAGCAATACGTTTCATTTGGTTTATGCTCCTTTTTCTTTTAACATTCCTACTGATTATACCACATTTAAATCGAAAATTCTTCTATTTTCCGTATTTTTAGCGATAAATCGTTTTCATAGCAATTCCCTCTAATTTTTCCTCTAGAGCAGAATCTTTTCTTACAAAATGTTG
>NZ_AJRE01000158.1:0-2217 GCF_000296955.1 Streptococcus sp. GMD4S | reverse complement strand
AGCTTAGCCTTGATGGCTTTTGCTTCAGCAATCATTTCAGCATGAGCCTTTTCTTCTGATTTTTGTTTTCCACGCAACTCACCCACTGCTTGAGCAGTTGCTTCCTTGGCCAAATTCTTTTTAATCAGGAAGTTTTGAGCGTAGCCAGTTGGTACTTCCTTGATTTCGCCTTTCTTCCCTTTTCCTTTAACATCTGCTAAAAAGATTACTTTCATTCTTCTTTCTCCTTTTCCTTTAGTTCTTCCAAGATTAGTTGAGTCAATTTTTCTCCTGCTTCCGACAAACTCATATCCTCGATTTGCGCGGCAGCTAGATTAAAGTGACCTCCACCACCCAACTCTTCCATAATGCGTTGGACATTGATTTTACTACGACTTCGAGCCGAGATAGAGATAAATCCTTGTGTATTTTTTGCCAGAACGAAACTAGCCTCAATACCAGACATAGCCAGCATAGCATCGGCAGCCTTACTGATAACAACTGTGTCATAAGACATTGAGTCCTTAGCTTGGGCAATCAAGATATCTGAACCTAACTTACGACCTTGTAAAATGAGTTCATTTACCTCACGGTACTCTTCAAAATCTGTCGCAGCGATCTCCTGGATAGCAATACTGTCACTTCCCCGTGTTCTCAGATAGCTAGCCACATCAAAGGTTCGGCTCGTCACGCGAGATGTGAAATTCTTGGTATCCAGCATCATACCAGCCATCAAAACACTGGCCTGCATACGACTCAAACGATTTTTCTTAGAATTTTGGAACTGAATCAATTCTGTGACCAGCTCACTGGCACTACTTGCCCCACTTTCAATATAGGTGATGACTGCATTCTCAGGGAAATCCTGATCACGTCTATGATGGTCAATAACAATAGTTTGAGTGAACAAATCATAAAAATCTTTTGACAAAGTCAAAGCCGTCTTGGAATGATCCACCAGAATCAATAATGAACGGTTTGTAACTAACTTCATCGCATCTGTAAGAGATAAAAGTTTCGTGACATCTTCCTTCTTCAAGAACTGAATAGCACGTTTGATATCTGCTGGCATATGTTCTGCATCATAGACAGCATAACTGTTCTCAATAATATTACTTGCAAACAACTGCATACCGACAGCAGATCCCAAAGCATCCATATCTAGATTTTTATGACCGACTACAAAAACTTGGTCAACACTTCGAATCTTATCAGAAATGGCTGTCATCATGGCTCTGGTACGTGTACGAGTACGTTTGATAGATGCAGCAGTTCCTCCACCAAAGTAGACAGGATTCTTGGTTTCGTTATTTTCCTTGACCACCACCTGGTCACCACCGCGAACTTCTGCTAAGTTCAAGTTGAGCAAGGCAATTTTCCCTATCTCTTCATGGTTTCCATCACCATAAGAAAATCCCATACTTAAAGTTAGGGCTAGCTGCCTCTGTTTTGATTCTTCTCGGAAAGTATCAATAACGGAGAATTTATCATTCATCAATTCCTCTAGTACCGTGTAATCTGTGAATACATAAAAACGATCCATCCCCACACGGCGAGAAAACATAGCATACTTACTAGCAAATTCTGAAACAAAATTAGCTACAAAGCTATTGATATGGCTGATATCAGAGTCAGATGTCGCATCCTCCAAATCATCATAGTTATCTACTGAGATGACTCCAATGACTGGACGGCTAGTTACCAATTCGACAGTTGCTTCGTACTCCCCAGAAACATCAAAGAAATACAAAACACCCGAAGCCTTGTCCATATGAACAGCATATCGTGTTTCGCCCAAGGTAGCATACGAACCTGGATTCCCAACAGAAGCCTTGATGATGGTTTGAATTAACTCAACATCAATTTCGCCTTCTTCAGTAGTTAAAATCAGCTCAGCATAGGGATTAAACCATTCCACTTCTCCACTTGATAAGTCTAATTTCAGTACTCCCACCGGCATTTGATCAAGCAAAGTACTCAAGCTATTTTCGGCTTGGTGATTTACATATTGGATTTGTTCAATTTCGCTCTTTTCATACTGTTTTTTTTGCCAAACGAATAAAAGCAAATAAAGCAGTACAAATAAAAACAAAACAGTGATTGTTACAGCAAGATTATGTGAAAAAATAATCAGCAAAGTTAAGATTCCGAAAGTTGCAAGTCCTAGCAAGACTGCAGAAAACGGGATTAAATTATTTTTTTTCATTCTAAACCTCTTGCGCATTATTATATCACAAA
>NZ_AJRE01000157.1:0-2218 GCF_000296955.1 Streptococcus sp. GMD4S | reverse complement strand
ACTTTACCAGCAAAAGCATCTGCACCTGCAGAACCGACGATGATGTAGACCTCTTCTTCGTCTTCACCGACTTCTTGGATTGTTACTGTTTTACCGATTGCTACCTCATCTTGGGCAACTGCATCGCTATTAACAATTTCAGCATAGCGAATTTTTGTTTCTAGACTTGAAATTTGTCCTTCAACAAAAGCTTGTTCATCTTTCGCTGCTTCATACTCACTATTTTCTGAAAGGTCTCCATAGGAACGAGCAATCTTGATACGCTCTACGACTTCGGGACGTCGAACGAGTTTCAACTCCTCTAATTCTTTTTCTAGTTTTTCCTTTTCTTCAAGGGTCATTGGGTAAGTTTTTTCTGCCATTTTTTTAACTTTCTTTTCTATTTCTTTTTTAAAACAAAATTATGTGGAAAACCACATAATTTTAGTTTGAACTACTTGCTTGAGGTAACTTGCTATTGATATGCTCTGCAACGTTTTGATCATGTTCTTCTTTTGTTGTTGCAAAGTATACTTTACCGTCTTCAACATTGGCTACAAAGTACAAGTACTCACTCTTTGTCTGGTTTACACTTGCTTCAATCGCATCCGAACTTGGGCTATCAACCGGTCCAGGCATGAGGCCAAGGTGTGTGTAAACATTGTATGGTGAATCAATCGTTGTATCAATTCCAGCGTCATCTGCTAAACTAATCTTTTGACCAAGTTTTCCTTGAGCATATAGGATAGCGATATTACTTTGAAGTGGCATACCGACATTCAAGCGGTTATAGAAGACACCTGCGATTTTCTTGCGGTCTTCGGTCTTAGCACCTTCTTTTTCGACAAGAGAAGCAATGCTGAGCAATTCATTAACTGTCAGATTCTTTTCTTTGATCGTAGCGTAGTATGGTGACATAGCCTTGTCCATAGCAGCTACCATCTCATCAATCAAACTTTCAACAGTTGTGCTGTCTTTGATCGTATAGGTTGCTGGGAAAAGGTAGCCTTCAAGACGATAACGAACGCCACTGTCTTTTGTTGGAAGACTTCCAAGTAGGTTTGGATACTTGGCTACTAATTGTGAGATAAAGGTCTCATCTTGAACTTTTGCCAAGAAAGCATCCGCAGTAAGAGGTTCTTTAAATTCACCTTGAAGTTGTCCTACTGTTTGAGCGATTTGCTCTAATGTATAGCCTTCTGGAATGGTCAAGTTTGCAAGAACAGGTGCCTGAGCTTCAGGAGTCCCACCTTTTTGCAATTCTTGAATCAACTCATCCGTACTCATACTCTTCTTCAAGTTGTAATAACCTGACTTCAAGTTAGCATGGCTATAGTATTTAGCATAAAGGCTAAAGATCAGTCCATGTTTAACCAAACCAGATTTTTCCAAGGTGCTTCCAATTTCTTGAACGTTTGCTCCGTCTGGGATTTGAACCGTTACATAGTCCTTAGAGCTCGCATCAACAGGTTTCAAAGAATCTTGAACGTAACCATAACCAAAGTAACCACCGACTGCAACGAGTACTAGGAGAACTAGAACTGTTACTAGGCAACCTTTGGCTTTTGATTTTTTCTTTTTCTTAGTTGATGTTGCACCTTGACGACGACTACGACGCGGAGCATCAGCTAATCCACTGCTAGATTCTGTAGAAACAGGCTCTACTCTTTCAGGCATCCCTGGGGTGATTTCCTCTTTCTTGTCTTCTGTTTTATAGGTTACGGCAACCTTAGTCGGAGTATCGTTAAATTCTTTTTCTTCGGGTTTAAGCTCAACTGGTTCTACCTTAGGTTGAACGGGTTCCACTACAGGTTCTTCAGCCAGATGAATCGGCTCTACTAGAGGTTCTTCAGATTCTACAACTTCAATCTTGTCGATGATTGGCTGTCTAATCTCTTTCTCTTCTTGGTCATCCGTTTCATCAGTTCTAGCACTTGAAAGTGGAGGAACACTTGGTGCATTCTTTAGAATTTTATCGACAACAGACAGGGAATCAGCCATCAACTCTTCTGTTGATGTTTCTGGTTCAAGATCTGAAGGAGTTGCTGAACTAGCTTGAGATGATGAAGCCGTCAGATTTGGAATCTCTACTTCTTTCTCTCTTCTATCTTGTTCTTTTACTCTTTCTAAATCACGTAGAATCTGCTCTTTAAAGCTTAATTTTTCTTCTTCTCTTGATTTTTCAGTCAAAAGCATTACCTCCTTGTTGACAATCCATAATATTATATCTTAAAAGTCG
>NZ_AJRE01000156.1:0-2250 GCF_000296955.1 Streptococcus sp. GMD4S | reverse complement strand
GACGGGTACGAAGTTCTCCATCCACAGAGATAAGACTACCTTTAGTTGCGTAGCTTGCCAAGGTTTCAGCCAATTTCCCCCAAAGAACCAAATTGACAAAATCAGCTTCACGTTCCCCGTTTTGGTCTTTGTAACGACGGTTCACAGCGATAGTTGCACGCGCTACTGACTTGTCATTGTTGGTTTTGTGCAATTCTGGTGTAGACGTTAAACGTCCAATAAGAATAACTTTATTATACATATTTTCTTCCTCCTACTTATCTATTCGCAAGGAATCAAAAAAAGTTACAGAAATTTGTAACTTTTCGAGAAAATTTTTTATTTTTTATGAACCATGAAACCTGTTGCCTGTTGATTGGCCATAATGGTCATATCTGTAATCTGCACACGACGAGGCTGACTGGTCACATAGATCACTGTATCTGCAATATCCTGAGCTTGCAAGGCCTCAATTCCCTGATAGACGGTGGCAGCACGCTCTTTATCACCATGAAAACGAACTGTAGAGAAATCTGTTTCGACAATCCCTGGTTGAATGGTGGTCACCTTGATGTCCGTTGTGATCGTATCAATTCGCAGTCCATCTGAAAAAGTCTTGACTGCAGCCTTGGTGGCTGAGTAAACCGCTGCCCCAGCATAGGCATAGATTCCTGCGGTCGATCCCATATTGATAATATGACCTTGATTGGCTGCTACCATAGAAGGCAAGAAACAGCGAGTGACTGCCATCAACCCCTTGACATTGGTATCTAACATGGTCAGCATATCCAACTCTTCATAGTCTTGATAGGGAGCCAAGCCAAGAGCTAGTCCAGCGTTATTGACCAAGATATCAATCTGCCCTATCGTTTCTAGAATATCGGAACAAACAGTCTTGACCATGGTCATATCCGTCACATCCAGAGGAAAAGTCCAAACTGTTTGATTTGGAAACGTTTCTGCAAACTCTGACTTGAGGGTCTCTAGTCTGTCTGTCCGTCGCCCTGTTAGAACGACATTCGCCCCCTGCTCCAGATAAGCACGCGCAATCGCTTCACCGATTCCTGAGGTCGCTCCTGTAATCACTACATTTTTCGCCATCTTATCCCCCTCTATCTGATCTATCAAATACCGACAATTTCCTAGGCAGTCCAGTGTTTGACTGGGTCAAATGGAGTTCCGACAACTTGGTCTTCTGATAATTCAATAACCCCACGTTTTTGCGGAGCATTTGGCAAATGCAATTCACGAGGGCTGCACATCATGCCAAAACTCTTTTCACCACGAAGTTCGCCTGGGAAAATGAGATTGCCTTTGGGCATCATCGCTCCAGGAAGAGCTACAATGGTTTTCAACCCAACACGCGCATTGGGTGCTCCTGCCACGATTTGCACTGTCTTGTCACTTGCGACGGCCACTTGACAGATGTTGAGGTGGTCACTATCAGGATGGGCTACCATCTCGACAATTTCACCGACAACAAACTTAGGTTCCTTGTCATTGACAATCTCTTCTGTAAAACCTTCCGCCTGCAATTCTTGGTTCAAACGTTCTACTTGCTCATCTGTCAAAAAGACTTGACCACGCTCTGCAATTTCAAAGAAACTTGAAACTTCGAAAATATTCCAAGCTACTGTTTCCCCATTATCTTTGAGGAAAACACGGGCTACTTTGCCTTTGCGCTCCACGTCCAACTTGGCATCGCCACTATTTTTCACGATGATCATAAGGACATCGCCAACATGCTCTTTATTATATGTAAAAATCATTGTTTCCTTTTTCTCCTATTTCAGTCCTGCTAAAAAGTCGTTAATTTGTTGCTTGCTTTTACGGTCACGATTAACAAAACGACCGATTTCCTTGTCCTTTTCTAGCACAACAAGACTAGGAATACCGTACACATCCCAGAGTTTGGCCAGATCCAGATACTGGTCTCGGTCCACTCGAATAAATGTGAACTCTGGATTGGTCTCCTCAATCTCTGGCAAGGATGGATAGATATAACGACAATCGCCACACCAGTCTGCCACAAAAAGGAAGACCTTCTTGCCATCTTGTTCGACAAAACTTGCTAGTTCTTCTATACTATTGGGAATAATCATAAGACTTCCTCCTCATAGACCAGATTTTCATTTTCATAGACAAAGGTATAGTGACGACCATCCTCGAAAATGACTCCTCCAACGAGTCGCTCTAGACTACTTTCGTAGACTTGAACATAGAGAGTCGCAATCTCACCCATATCTGAGAAAAGTTCGCGCACGATAGCGG
>NZ_AJRE01000155.1:0-2307 GCF_000296955.1 Streptococcus sp. GMD4S | reverse complement strand
CAATATGCCCTTGCGGGTGCCCATAGCGGAGCGGTCATTGGAACAGACCATGCTGCGGAAAATATCACAGGCTTTTTTACCAAGTTTGGTGACGGTGGTGCAGATATTCTCCCTCTTTACCGCCTCAATAAACGCCAAGGGAAACAACTCTTGAAGGAACTTGGTGCAGACTCAGCTCTTTATGAAAAAATCCCAACAGCAGACCTAGAAGAAGACAAACCTGGACTTGCTGACGAAGTTGCACTTGGAGTCACTTACAATGAAATTGATGATTACCTTGAAGGCAAAACAATCAGCCCAGAAGCTCAAGCGACTATCGAAAACTGGTGGTACAAAGGCCAACACAAACGCCACCTACCAATCACCGTATTTGATGACTTTTGGGAGTGAGACAGAAATCGGTAACTCGAAGAGTTCGATTTCGTTGTCTCACCCCCGCAACGATGACTAGGTTTGAAAAAGCTTGGTAAAGCGCATTTCAAACCAGACAGCGACTGCGTCAAGTAACTAGATGAAAAACTTGTTTTCTAGCTGTTACTGAGTATAGTCTTTTTACCCTGAGCCTAGAAATGAGAAAGCGAGGAAGGTCCGGGGGACCTTTTTAGCCCGAGTCTAGAAACAGGAAAACGAGGCAGATTCGGTAACTCGAAGAGTTCGATTTTCCTTGTCTCACCCCCGCAACGATGACTAGGTTTGAAGAAGCTTGGTAAAGTGCATTTCAAACCAGACAGCGACTGCGTCAAGTAACTAGATGAAAAACTTGTTTTCTAGCTGTTACTGAGTATAGTCTTTTTATCTTGAGCCTTAAGCTTAGAAAGCGAGGTAACATTATGAAAGCAATCGGTACGCAAATATTACAGACAGAACGTTTAATTTTGAGAAGATTTGTGGAGAGTGATGCAGAAGCCATGTTTCAAAATTGGGCTTCGTCTGCTGAGAATCTGACCTATGTCACCTGGGATCCTCATCCTGATGTTGAAGCGACTCGGAACTCGATTCGAAATTGGGTTGCATCCTATACTAATCCCAACTATTACAAATGGGCCATTTGTCTCAAAGAGAACCCAGAGCATGTGATAGGAGATATCAGCATCATTGAAATGCACGAGGAAGATTTAAGTTGTGAAATTGGGTATGTTTTAGGAAAAAACTTTTGGGGCCGAGGTATGATGACAGAGGCCTTGAAAGCTGTGTTAGATTTTTGTTTTACTCAAGCAGGCTTTCAAAAAGTCAGAGCTCGTTACGCTAGTCTCAATCTAGCTTCAGGCCGTGTTATGGAAAAAGCGGGAATGTCTTATCTAAAAACCATTGCCAATGGTGTGGAGAGAAAAGACTACGTTGCGGACCTTATTTATTACCAGATAAGTAGGGAGGACAGGTGATTCTCTTTTCTGTTTCTACCAAAGTCAGACCTTGTCTGGCTTTTTTTGTGCCAGATTTCTAAATAAGCTGATTAAATTCCTATTTTTCCCTATCATTGTCCCTGTTTTTTCTGGAGTTTTGGGGATATAATAGACCTATCAAATCAAAGAATGGAGGAAGGCAATGGACAATGTAATCTTTTTTATTAGTGTTTTTCTTGCTGGAATTCTTTCCTTCTTTTCTCCTTGTATTTTACCCTTGTTGCCAGTCTATGCAGGAGTCTTATTGGATGATAAGAATGATGCTCAGGCTTCTAGTGGAAAATTTTCAATCTCACTTGTTAGTTTATTGCGAACTTTGGCCTTTATAGCGGGGATTTCTTTTATCTTTATCTTACTGGGTTATGGAGCTGGTTTTTTAGGCAATTTGCTGTATGCTTCCTGGTTTCAGTATGTGACAGGTGCGATTATCATTCTCTTGGGCTTACACCAGATGGAAGTCCTACATTTGCAGGGGCTTTACAAGGAAAGAAGGCTACAATTAAAGAGACAGGGGCAAAAGGGTAACGGCTATAGTCAGGCATTTTTACTGGGGTTGACCTTTAGTTTTGCTTGGACGCCATGTGTGGGGCCAGTTCTGGGCTCTGTTTTGGCCTTGGCGGCTTCAGGTGGTTCAGGAGCTTTGCAGGGTGCTGGTCTCATGTTGGTTTTCACGCTGGGTTTGGCGCTACCATTTTTGGTTCTAGCTCTTGCTTCCAGTTATGTTTTGAAACATTTCCGAAAACTCCATCCTTATCTCGGAACCCTCAAAAAAGTAGGTGGTTTCCTCATTATCGTGATGGGAATCTTGGTGCTTTTGGGAAATGCTTCCATTTTGACTACATTATTTGAATAGAGAGGAAAAAGAAATGAAAAAATGGCAAACATGTCTCCTTGGAGTAGGCTC
>NZ_AJRE01000154.1:0-2316 GCF_000296955.1 Streptococcus sp. GMD4S | reverse complement strand
CCGATCAAGGCGACACATTCACCATCGTTGATTTCAAAGGAGATGTTCCGCAAGATCTCCTTGTCTTTTATTTTCTTACTCAATTTCTCAACTTTAATCACAGTCATGAGATTCTCCTTTCAACCACTTCATTCCCATAGGGAAAACAACGAAAATCATAAATCCAAAACCCCAAGCACCACGAATGAATTGCCGAAGCAAGGTTTGGTCAAACCAACCAGTAAACATTTCCACTAACCATACCAAGAGTGACAAGCCGATAAAGAGATAGATGATTGCTTTTTTCATTCCTCAAACTCCTTTTTCACATCTCTGAATAATTTCAAACCTTCTCTGACAAGCCAAGACATCATTCCAAAGCCAGCAAAGAGCTCCCAAGGAAAATGGTAGAAACCCTCGTCCAATCCTGAAAACATGAGATAGGTCATAACTCCTGCTGCTACTAAACTCACTGCGACAATCATTTTATTTTTCATTTCTTCTTCCTCCATTTCATACTTCAATTATAGTCCTTTGAAGTAAACGGAGCTAGATGCTTCTGTCACTAGGAAATATGACAAATGTCATAAAAAAGAACCGATTTCTCGGTTCTTAAAAATGATTAGTCTGATTCATCGTTTCGTTTCTTTTTACCTAGCAATCCAAGTGTCATGACACCTGCTAGGGTTGTTAGAATTCCTAGATTTTTCAAACCATCTTCTTGACTTCCTGTATTTGGAAGTTGATTTTTTTCTACAGAGATGTTTTGAGTCAATTGATCTGGTTTCGAATCAGGTACTGAAAGTTCTTTTTTATCAGACGGCTTCACTTGCTCTGGAAGTTCTACTACTGTTGGAGTATAGAATCCTGAAATGATATTTCCATTACGGTCTTTACGGATCACTTTCACACCTTTGGATTGTCCTACAAAGTTTACCTCAGGAGTAAAGGTGACGGTGCCATCTGGTGAGATTACATAAGTTCCTTCGCCTGGAACGACTTTTTCAGTTGTTCCATCTTCAAAGGTTGGCGGAACTGTCAGATCGACATCACCTGTAAAGTTTGGTTTACCAGTCTGAGTTTGACCTTTAAGACCTTCTGATGTCGCATCACTCACTTGTGTTTGTCCAAGGACAGTTGGTGTGTAATGAGCAATAACTACATTTCCATACACATCCAGACGTTTCACAACCAATCCTTTAGCTGTACCAACAAAGTCTGGTTCTGGAGTAAAGGTAATTTGACCATCTTTATCAATTGTATAGCTTCCTTCACCCGGAACAACCATAGTCGTGCTGCCATCCTCAAAGGTTGGTGGAACTGTACTATCGATATGTCTTTCAAACGTTGGTGTTGCCACTTGTGGTTGGCCTTTTGCTCCTGTAGAAGTCGTGTCATGACCAGTAGATGGATCTACAACTGTTGGGCGATAGCTTGCAGTAACTGGAGTACCATTCTTATCCTTGCGGACAATCGTTACGCCTGTTCCTTTTCCTACAAAATTAGCTTCTGGAGTGAAGGTGACGATGCCATCTAGTGAGATTGCATAAGTTCCTTCACCTGGAATCACTTTTTCAGTTGTTCCATCTTCAAATGTCGCCGCCACAGTTTCATCGATTGGAACAAGCGGATTACCACCTTCAAATGTTGGCGTACCTGTTTGAACAAGACCCTTAATGTTAACTGAAGAAGTATCTTTACCAGTTGGAGTCACCTTAGTAAACTCTGGGCTGTAAGTCGCAGTAACTGGGGTGCCATTCTTATCCACACGTTTCACTGTAACTGGATCTGGGTTCCCAACAAACTGCTTGTCTGGGGTGAAGGTCACTGTACCATCTGGCGCAATCGTGTAGGTTCCTTGACCTGGAATAGATTTCTCTTTGCTTCCATCTTCGAAGGTTGGCTCAACTGTTTCATCAATTGGAAGCAGTGGGTCGCCACCTTGGAAGCTTGGGGTACCGGTTTGTGGAACACCCTGAGGACCCGTGCTAGTTGCGCTAGTTCCTGTTGGTGTTACTTTCGTAAACTCTGGACTATAAGTTGCAGTAACTGGGGTGCCGTTCTTATCCACACGTTTGACTGTAACTGGAGTTGGGTTTCCGACAAACTGTTTGTCTGGGGTGAAGGTCACTGTGCCGTCTGGTGCAATCGTGTAAGTTCCTTCACCTGGAATAGTCTTCTCTTTGCTTCCATCTTCGAAGGTTGGCTCAACTGTTTCATCGATTGGAACCAGTGGATCGCCACCTTGGAAGCTTGGAGTGCCTGTTTGTGGAACACCCTGAGGACCTGTGCTGGTTGCGTTAGTGCTGGTTGGGGTTACTTCTTTCACCACCGCTT
>NZ_AJRE01000153.1:0-2322 GCF_000296955.1 Streptococcus sp. GMD4S | reverse complement strand
GATGTTGAAAAACAATTTGGTGCGGAAATCTTGCGTCTCTGGGTAACAAGTGTGGACTCAAGCAACGACGTGCGTATCTCTATGGATATCTTGAGCCAAGTCTCTGAAACTTACCGTAAGATCCGTAACACTCTTCGTTTCTTGATTGCCAATACATCTGACTTTAACCCAGCTCAAGACGCAGTAGCTTACGATGAGCTTCGTTCTGTTGACAAGTACATGACCATTCGCTTTAACCAGCTTGTGAAAACGATTCGTGATGCTTATGCTAACTTTGAATTCTTGACAATCTACAAGGCCTTGGTGAACTTCATCAACGTTGATTTGTCAGCCTTCTACCTTGACTTTGCCAAAGACGTTGTTTACATCGAGGGTGCCAAATCACTCGAACGCCGTCAAATGCAAACTGTCTTCTATGACATTCTTGTCAAAATCACTAAACTCTTGACACCAATCCTTCCTCACACAGCAGAGGAAATCTGGTCATATCTTGAGTTTGAAGCTGAAGAATTTGTGCAATTGTCTGAATTGCCAGAAGCGGAAACTTTTGCCAACCAAGAAGAAATCCTGGATACATGGGCAGCCTTCATGGACTTCCGCGGACAAGCTCAAAAAGCCTTGGAAGAAGCACGTAATGCAAAAGTAATCGGGAAATCACTCGAAGCACACTTGACAGTTTATCCAAACGAAGTTGTGAAAACTCTTCTTGGAGCAGTAGATAGCAATGTGGCTCAACTTTTGATCGTGTCAGAATTGACCATCGCTGAAGGTACAGCGCCAGAAGCTGCCGTTAGCTTCGAAGATGTAGCCTTTACAGTTAAACGCGCTGCAGGTGAAGTATGTGACCGCTGCCGTCGTATCGATCCAACTACTGCAGAACGTAGCTACCATGCAGTCATCTGTGACCACTGTGCAAGCATCGTAGAAGAAAACTTTGCGGATGCAGTTGCAGAAGGATTTGAAGCGAAATAATCATAATAGAATCAAGTTGTCTCATAGTTTAAGATGAGATAAAAATGTAAAAGAGAGAAAGTTATTTCTCTCTTTTTTGTTGGAAAAAGTTTAGGACAAAGGGGGGAAATCTAATAATTTTGGAGTTCGTTTTAAATTGATTTTTGAGATTTTTTAAAAAGAGGAGTCGTTTTTTGGTACTTTTAAAAAGCATGTGTTACTTCTAAAAATCGCGACAAATAATTTGAATAATCAAGTGAAATCAGGTAGAATAGAAAGGATTGAATAATATATTGAAAAGGAAATCTTTAGAATGACACATCAGTTTTATGGAGAAAAACGACAGCGCTTTTCTTTCCGGAAGTTGTCCGTTGGGCTCGTTTCGGCGACTATTGGAAGCTTCTTTTTGAGTGGGCAAATAACTGGGGACTTGACTTCTGTAAAGGCAGCAGAAATTCAAAGTCAGCAGTCTGCTCAGGTCAAATACCACTACGTAGTGGAGTCTGAATTGACGGAGGCAGAGAAGAGTGCCTTGATCAGGGAGATTCCAAAGCATGTTGAGAATGCTTCAGAGACCTATTACTTAGTTTATCGTCCGACTACTCAAGGGGATTCGTCTGGAGTATTACCTAAGACAGGTCACTCCGGCCTTTGGGAATCAACTTTTACAGCGATGGGTCTTGCATTACTAGTGCTTGTAGTTGTTAGAGGCAGAAATGGGAAGAGGTATTTATCTTCGATCTTGTTGGTAACTGGAATGGGATCCATACTGCTATCTCCAACAGTCTTAGCAGTGACGAATATCGAACTTGTGGCATATAATCAAAGTCTTAACTTGGGTCTTGGAGATGCACTTCCAGCGCCATTGAAAATTGACGGTTACGACTATATCGGTTATCTAAAGAATGAAGAACAAAATGATAGTCATTTAGCTCATTCTGCTCTGAAGGAAAATCTGACACTTGATTTAGAGAAAGAGAAGGGAAGTGAACTTAAGCCGAGTGAAACAAATCCTGATATGAAAGAGATTGTTTCGGATAAGGGTGATGCTTTAACTGAGGGAGAAAGAGAAGCTATAGCTGCTAAGGAGAGAGAGTCTGCTCGTCTAAGCACCGTTTATGACTTGCCAGAACTAAAAATTAGTGAGCAGGAGTCAGTTCAAGAACTTCCTTATCAGACAAAATACCAATATTCCGATGAATTGTCTCAAGGGCAATCAAAAGTCATACAATCAGGTGTTCGAGGTCAACGTACAGTGGTGACTCGTCATTATCATGAGAATCAAGAAATCGTAAAAAGCGAAATGATTTCTGATCAAGTGACGCTTGAACCTGTTTCTGAAATTATTTTAGTTGGAACAGCTCCAACTAA
>NZ_AJRE01000152.1:0-2336 GCF_000296955.1 Streptococcus sp. GMD4S | reverse complement strand
CTTTGATGATTGCTGCGGATATTTACCGCCCAGCCGCCATCGACCAGTTGAAAACACTTGGACAGCAGATTGATGTTCCAGTCTTTGCTCTTGGAACAGAAGTACCAGCTGTTGAGATTGTCCGTCAAGGTTTGGAGCAAGCGCAAGCCAATCACAACGACTATGTCTTGATCGATACGGCAGGGCGTTTACAAATCGATGAACTTCTCATGAATGAGCTTCGTGATGTTAAAGCACTGGCTCAACCAAACGAAATCCTCCTTGTCATTGATGCCATGATCGGTCAGGAAGCGGCCAATGTCGCCCGTGAGTTTAATGCTCAGTTGGAAGTGACTGGGGTTATCCTTACCAAGATTGATGGGGATACTCGTGGTGGTGCAGCCTTGTCTGTTCGCCACATCACTGGTAAACCTATCAAGTTCACTGGTACGGGTGAAAAGATTACAGATATCGAAACCTTCCACCCAGATCGTATGTCAAGCCGTATCCTTGGTATGGGAGATATGCTGACCCTGATTGAGAAAGCTTCTCAAGAATACGATGAGCAAAAAGCCCTTGAAATGGCTGAGAAGATGCGTGAAAACACATTTGATTTCAATGATTTCATTGATCAATTGGATCAGGTGCAAAATATGGGGCCAATGGAAGACTTACTCAAGATGATTCCAGGTATGGCTAACAATCCAGCCCTTCAAAATATGAAGGTGGATGAGCGCCAGATTGCGCGCAAACGTGCCATTGTGTCTTCCATGACACCTGAGGAGCGTGAAAATCCTGATTTGTTAAATCCAAGTCGTCGCCGCCGTATTGCTGCTGGTTCTGGAAATACCTTTGTCGAAGTCAATAAATTTATCAAGGACTTTAATCAGGCTAAACAGCTCATGCAAGGTGTCATGTCTGGGGATATGAACAAGATGATGAAGCAGATGGGCATCAATCCCAATAACCTTCCAAAAAATATGCCAAATATGGGAGGGATGGATATGTCTGCCCTTGAAGGCATGATGGGACAAGGTGGCATGCCGGATATGTCAGGTCTCGGAGGAGCAGGCATGCCAGATATGAGCCAGATGTTCGGTGGTGGACTTAAAGGTAAAATCGGTGAATTTGCCATGAAACAGTCTATGAAACGCATGGCCAACAAAATGAAAAAAGCGAAGAAAAAACGCAAATAAAAAAGGAAAGCAGAAGTGCTTACCTTAAAAAGAACTCTGAATCCGATTCAGAGTTCTTTTGTGTTTGATTGGTTTATTCCCACTCAACAGTTGCAGGTGGTTTACTTGTAATGTCGTAGACGATACGGTTAACGTGATCCACTTCATTTACGATACGTACAGAGATTTTTTGAAGGACTTCCCAAGGAATCTTGGCAAAGTCAGCTGTCATACCATCGATAGAAGTAATGGCACGAATGGCGATGGTGTAGTCATAAGTACGACCGTCACCCATAACACCGACTGAACGAACGCCTGTGTTGACAGTAAAGTATTGCCAGATATCGCGGTCAAGACCAGCTTTAGCGATTTCTTCGCGAAGGATAGCATCAGACTCACGAACAGTTTCTAGTTTTTCTTCAGTGATTTCACCCATGACACGGATAGCAAGTCCTGGTCCTGGGAATGGTTGGCGCCATACGATGTGGTCTGGCATACCAAGCTCTGTACCGAGGGCACGGACTTCGTCTTTATAAAGAGTGTTCAATGGTTCAATCAGTTCAAACTGCATGTCTTCTGGAAGACCACCCACGTTGTGGTGTGATTTGATGGTTTGAGCAGTATCAGTTCCAGACTCAATCACATCAGTGTATAGTGTTCCTTGAGCAAGGAATTTCACATCTTTGAGCTTGCTTGCTTCGTCATCAAATACATAAACAAACTCATTACCGATGATTTTACGTTTTTGTTCAGGGTCAGAAACACCTGCAAGTTTGTCAAGGAAGCGTTTTGCAGCGTCTGCTTTGACGATATTCAACCCAAACTTACCACCAAGCATGTCCATAACTTGGTCTGCTTCCCCTTTACGGAGAAGACCGTGGTCTACAAAGATACAGATTAATTGATCACCAATCGCTTTTTGAAGAAGAACTCCAACAACAGAAGAGTCAACACCACCTGATAGACCTAGAAGAACACGCTTGTCACCTACAGTTTCACGGATTTTCTTGATCTGCATATCGATGAAGTTGTCCATTGACCAGTCACCCTTAGCTTTACAGATGTTAAGGGCAAAGTTGCGAAGGATATCATTCCCGTATACAGAATGGCGAACTTCTGGGTGGAATTGGATACCATAGATGTGCTTGTCAGGGTTTTCAATAGCTGCATAAGGACAGTCAG
>NZ_AJRE01000151.1:0-2342 GCF_000296955.1 Streptococcus sp. GMD4S | reverse complement strand
CACGTTTGCCTTTGACAACGCCCGAAACAGCAGACAGTTTCATCCGCACCCCTTGCTCCCGCAATTCTTGAGTCGGTTGAATAAAGGTACGTTGCGTGTATTGGTTTTTGATCAGACCCATTTCATTTGGCAGACCTGATTCTTCTGCAAATCCCATAGCTGCGCTGAGTGAGGAATTTGGCACACCGACCACAATATCTGCTTCGTGCTTGAACTCACGCGCTAATTGAGCCCCCATACGTTTGCGAGCTGTATGGACATTAACACCATGGATATTAGAGTCAGGACGGGCAAAATAGATATACTCCATAGAGCAAATCGCCAACTGGGTATCATTCGTATAGCTATCATACTGAATCCCATTGTCATCCACAATCACAATTTCCCCTGGTTTCACATCACGAATCCACTCGGCACCAATGACTTCAAAAGCACAGGTTTCTGACGAAACGACCACCGCTCCGTTTGCCATTTTCCCAATAGAAAGTGGACGAAAACCATTAGGATCAAGAGCCGCAATCAACTTGTCCTCAAACAGCAGGATATAAGCAAATCCACCTTTGACAAGGCTGAGCGCCTCTTTGATTTTGCCCATCAAGTTGGGATTGTGACTCCGACGAATGAGGTGGGCCAAGATTTCCGAGTCCGAAGTTGAACTGAAAATTGCTCCTCTTTGTTCCAATTCTTTCTTGAGCGATTCTGCATTGGTCAAGTTTCCATTGTGAGCAAGTCCAAACTGCATATCATGAAAGCGAAAGAGGAAGGGCTGGATGTTATCAACAGAAGCTTCGCCAGCCGTCGCATAACGCACATGCCCAATCGCGCTCGTTCCAGTTAGTTTATCCAAATTAGCTGGATTTCTGAACACTTCTGATAAAAGCCCCATATCACGATGACGCTTCAATTGTCCCTGATCATTGGAGAGGATTCCTGCCCCCTCCTGACCACGGTGCTGAAGACTGTGGAGACCAAAATAGGTCAATTTAGCAGCGTCTAGATGTCCCCAGATACCGAAAACACCACATTCTTCATTAAGAGATTTTACTTCGTATGTCATTTTTTATACCTTTTATTTTTACATTATAGCCCACTCTTCTAAAAGAAAATTAGGAATTTCATCTGGCTCAACTCTCTTATAACTATCAACACCTACATACTGACCCAAATTAGGTTTGCCGAAAAGTTCTTGACTAAGTAGCACAAGCTTCTCATTTGTTCTAATTTTTTCTTTAATTGTCGGGCTAAAGTAGTAGTTTTCAGTGTAAGCAAATATTAAATAATTAAGAAAATCCAGTTTATTCAATCGATTGCTACTGTTAAACTGACTTTTTAGAGATCTATATTTCCAATCCCTTTTATGATAAAAAGCTAGCACCATCGTCTTTTCTTTTAATGGTAAAATAGCCAGATGCAACTTCTGAATACGATTTTTTTTTGAATGGTTACTCGTATCATTCACTGGATATTCATACATATCTCTAATCAACGTTAATGAGCCTTGAAACGCTATCGGTGTCTTATAGGGGAGCACCTCATGAAAAATAATTTGATATGCTCCTTTAAGATTGTTTTCAATAGCAGTTTTATGGAGTAAAATTTCATTTTGAAAATCTTCAATATCATAATCAAAAGAATTATGAAGATCTTTTATTTTTTGAGATGTATTCTCTAACGTTTTATTAGAAATCTCAGGTATTCTTAAGTATAAAGCCTTCTTGATTGTATTATCAGACATTGATTTTTTAAAATGATATTTTTCCTCCCTCATTCTAACTAGTTCTAAAAGGAAATTTTTCAATGCAATTTGTGACAACATTTTATCGCTAGGATAAGACGTAAGATTCATTTCATTTTCATATTCCTGAAAATAGAAAGAATCACATTTACGACAAATAATTTGTATCGTTCCCGAATTGCTCACTCCCTTATCATTATCTGACAGATCGCTCCCTATTAAATAACCAGCTTGAGTCAACTTGCCAGAATCAGAAATATTTTTTAACGATAACTGTGGAATAGTGTGAGAGTTGCAAAAACTTGTAGTATCTTTATCACAAAGCAAACACTTTCTTGGCTTTAAGTCCTCCTTCATTACTCTCATCTCTCTAGATAACGATTTTTTCAATTGAATCTTTTTTTCAACATCAGGTATATCAATTAATTTATTCAAATATTTCACAAACTTTCATTTTTCTTCTCAAAACACACCAATCGTCTTAGTCATCTATAGTCTTATTTCCCAGTAAAGTATTTAACAGCCGACGCAAACAGGTGCTGGTCTTTATTCCCTGGGATGTTTTGGAAGAGACCGTCTTCATAACGTTCTGAGTGTCCCATCTTAC
>NZ_AJRE01000150.1:0-2353 GCF_000296955.1 Streptococcus sp. GMD4S | reverse complement strand
TTAATTCCAGGAACTAAATATAGTGTTGCTAATAGTACTTCTGAAGAGCAAGCTGCTGATCAAACGAATATGGGGAAAGGAATCATTTCTGGAAAATTAACTGAAGCAGGAATTTACACAGTCTCCGTATTTGCAAAAGATTATGATAAGTTGGCTAATAATAATGTTTGGAACCAATCTGGACAAGAAGCGCATGCTACTGTAACATTAGTCGTGAAACCAAAGATTGAGGTTCAAAACGTTGAAACTTACTCAACAGTTGTACCAGTTAAAATTTCTAAAGGTGCATCAAGTGCTAAGGTAACAATGCCGGATGGTACTGTAACCAATCTAAAAGCAGTTAATGGCAAATGGCTCGTAGACAGTGGTTCAACCAACACAGCTGTTTCTGAAAATCAAGAATTAGGTATTGTAGATTCCGATACAGTCTTTAATATTCCTGTGACATCAGAGGCGACTGCCAAAGTTGGTGTGGACAATATTAGAGTAGAAGCATCTGCTGAAAATGTTAAGGGAACTTTCTTACGTGAACAAGTTGAATTAAATGGAACAGATGGGCAAAAACATACTGCTACTTTTAATAAGGCTACCGGACACTGGGAGTTACCTGGCGACTATGCTGAAAGTAAAACACTGAATGGTGATGGTACGACAAGATGGACTAAACGTCAAGTGTACACAGAAGCTCAGCAAGACGGTGGTATGAAATTTTATATCTATGAGTACATTCGACAGCTTGATAGCACTGGGAAAGTGACAAGTGTAGAAACGCCAACTCGTCCAGAAACGATTTATGTTTCTAAGAATACTAATCAGGTAGGAGATGGAATGTCAGTAACTGTCACTTACGATAAACATTCAAATACCTGGGCGTCATCTGATGGAACTGAAGTGACTGCTACTAAGCTTGAAAATGACTCTTGGGAAGTTCATACTAAGTCAGGATTTGGTGGTATTATTAGAGGGACGATTGCAACAAATACTGATGTGGCAACTGTAGTAAATACAAAACCAACAGCAACTTCACAAGATTATACTTCAACAAAAGGTACAGCTGTTGACCTTCGTAATGAAGCAAAAGCTGCAGTAAGCATCTCAGACTCTGAAGATACTAAATATGGAAAAACTACCTATATCACTAGAATCACAGTAACATCGCCTTCAGGAGTTCAAAAAGTATTTGATACCAAACAAGATGCAAATAACTATAATATTGCTAGTGGATATAGCTTAAATGAAGTAGGAGTATATACTGTTAAGATTGATGTTATTGATAGTAATGGAAATTATACTACTGAAGCAACAATCAGTGGAACTGAGTCGGGAGTTGATCATGGAGTTGATTCATCAACCGCTACAACAACCTACCATATTACAGTAACTGATACGATTGAAGGACATAATGTGACTTCGACTGATATTCAAGGTGCTACTCAAAAAGAAACTCCAACCTTTACATCTGTTGGAGATGGATCACCAGTAAAACCAAGTGCTTCTTCGCCTGCTAAGTTAGTAGATCCAAAAACAGGTGGATTTGTTGATACTCTAACAATTGATGGTCAGGGTACCTACTCAATTAATAATGAAACAGGTGAAGTAACTTTTGTTCCATTGAAGACATTTACCGGTACAGCTACACCTGTCACAGTTTCACTTACTGCAAAATTAGGAAAAGATGCTAATTATACGGATATTACAGCAACTGCTACAGCAACGTATACTCCAACTGTAATACCTGTTAAACCAACTTCTACAGATGATGAGTCTGAAGGACCTAAAGGACAAACACAAAACGGTACACCAACTTTTACTGGTGGTAAAGTTGAAGTAAACGGTGTGGAGAAGACTGTTGAAATTGATGAAAATGTTAAACCAACCTTTGATGATGGCACAACTAAGAAAGTTGTTCCGGGAGAAGGAACTTATACCATTGATGAAAATGGTGTGGTAACTTTCACACCAGAAAAAGACTTTGTTGGGAAGGCTTCAGGAGTTACAGTCAAACGAGTTGATAAGAACGGAACAGAAATAACTGCAAAATACACACCAACTGTACGTCCAATTACTTCATTTGTAGATACTGAGGGGAATACATTAATTCCAACCGAAGACGGTGAACAACCGAAGAAAGACATTCCAGGTTACCGCTTCGTAGAGACTAAGAAACTTCCAAACGGTGACACAGAGCACGTTTATGAGAAGGTTAAGACCAGTCACAAGGATAAGGAAGGCAATGAAATTCCAGGTTATCCAAGCGAAGATGGAGAACAACCTAAGAAAGATATCCCAGGTTACCGCTTCGTAGAGACCAAGAAACTTCCAAACGGTGACACAGAGCACGTTTATGAGAAGG
>NZ_AJRE01000149.1:0-2376 GCF_000296955.1 Streptococcus sp. GMD4S | reverse complement strand
TTTGATCCACAGCTGTCACATCAAAACCATTCTGTGCGAGAAAGAGAGAGTTACGCCCCTGACCACAACCCAAATCCAAGGCTCTTCCTGGTTTCACCGTCTGCATAGCCTCTAAGACTTCCGAATGGACTGGATTGGTCTGGTATTTCTTAGGGAAATAATCCTCAGGTTTACAATAAAATTCCAAGTACCACTCTACATCGTCTGTTGCAGCCTCTACTCGATGCCAGGCTTGCGGTTGTGCCATGGGATTGTCAGCTCCTGCCTCAAAGAGGTGCTCAGCTAGAACCTCACCATCTTCTGTTAACTCAATAAACTTGAGTGCCCCCTTCAAGACAGTAATTTTTCCCCAAGTGCCGACTTTAGTATTGTGCTTTTGCTGAACTGCTTCAGGCATGGTCTGTTTATTCCACAAGGGCATCCGTTTATAGGCAATTAGTTTTTCCATTTTACTTCCTCTTCTTAACGCTGGTTGACAGCTTTCATCACACGCGCGATGTCGCGGTTTTGTTCACGACGCTTGATCGACTCCCGTTTGTCATAGTCATGCTTCCCTTTAGCAAGTCCTAAAAGGAGTTTGGCGTAGCCATCTTTGATATAGACTTTAAGGGGAACAAGGGTCATTCCTGTCCCTTTGGTCTCTTGTTCCAATTTTTGAATTTGCTTCTTATGGAGCAGGAGTTTACGACGGCGTTCTGGTTCCTGGTTCCAGATATTGCCCTCTTCGTATGGGGCAATATGAACATTGCTCAGCCAGACTTCCCCATTTTTTACTTGGGCAAAGCCATCCTTGAGATTGATTCGAGCAGCTCGTACACTCTTGATTTCAGTTCCAGTCAGGACCATCCCTGCCTCTAGCGTATCTACGATTGTATAGTCGTGGCGCGCCTTTTTATTTTGTGCGACGACCTTTCCCTCGCCCTTTGCCATGCTTGGCTCCTTTCTTAGCTACTTCCTTGTAAAAAGGTTTCTTACCTTTTTTCTTCTTGTCTTTTTGTGAATGCTTGCGCTTATCATTTGAGCGTCCTGATTTTCTCTTGTCTTCCTTCTTATCTGAACGACGACTTGAGCCACGACCTCTATCTTTGCGCCCAGCTTGTTTCAAACCTTTTTCGATGACATCAAACTCACTTGGGATATAAGAGAAGTCAATTTCACCTGTCATCTTATCGGCTCTTTCAACTCGAATGCGAATCTGCTGACCTACACGGAAAGTTATGCCCGATTTCTCCCCACGGAGAGTCAAATCCCGTTCGTTGAAATGATAAAATTCAGGTAGATTGGTAATGTGAATCAAGCCTTCAACTGTATTTGGCAATTCGACAAAAAGACCGAACTTGACAATGCTGGATACAACTGCATCGTACTCTTCTCCCACGTATTCTTCCATGTACTCAGCTTTTTTCATAGCTTCGACTTCACGCTCCGCCTCAATGGCACGACGTTCACGATTGGAAGACTGGGTTGCAATCTCTGGAATCACTTGTTCAAAATGCTCTGCTATTTCCTTAGAACGGCCGTAATCCCGAATCATTCGGTGAACAAGAAGGTCAGGATAACGACGAATGGGGCTGGTAAAGTGAGTGTAATAGTCGGCCGCTAGTCCATAGTGACCGTGATTATGCTCTGAATAACGAGCCTGTTGCATAGAACGGAGAAGCATCATTGACAATACATCCGCATAGGGTTCTCCCTCAACAGCACGCATGATGTCTTGAAGCGCCTCCTGGCTAATCTCACTGGCAGTCCCATAAATCCGCAAACCAAAGCTTGAAGCATAATCAATAAACTTCTGAACTTTTTCAGCCTTGGGCTCCTCGTGAATCCGATAAATGAAAGGTAGATCCAGCTTGCTAAAGTGCTCGGCAACCGTTTCATTAGCAATCAACATGAAGGACTCAATCATCCGCTCAGCAACACCACGCTGACGAAGAACGATATCAACTGGCTTGCCTTTTTTATCCACCAAGATCTTAGCTTCACTGGTATCAAAGTTAAGGGCACCACGTTTCTCACGCATGCTTTCTAGCCTTTCATGGAGCTTGGCCATGAGTTCGATACTTGGAACAATTTTCTTAAACTCTTGTCTCTTTTCCTCATCGCCAGCTAGGATGTCATTGACAGCGCTATAGGTCATACGGAAGCTAGTCTTGATAACTGTTTGGGTAATGGTGTAATTAACCACACGACCGTGTTTATCAATTTCCATAATAGCAGACTGGGTCAAGCGATCGACTTGAGGATTGAGGGAGCAGATACCATTTGACAAACGCTCTGGAAGCATTGGTACCACTCGGTCTGTCACATAGACAGAAGTCGCGCGGTTAAGGGCTTCCTTGTCAAGGGCAGAACCCTCGGTCACATAGTAGGAAACAT
>NZ_AJRE01000148.1:0-2459 GCF_000296955.1 Streptococcus sp. GMD4S | reverse complement strand
TTTTGAGAAACTTCAGTAAAAAGGTCGTCATATACTTGAGGGCATACTCAGGATTGACATCTCCCAAAATGGCATAGAGTTCCTGCTGCTTTTCTGTCAAAGGATATTGATTCTTGACCTTGTAGAAATAATTAGACAGGGTCATCTTTTCTCTAGCAAAATCTGTAGATTCGACTAAAATGGCAGCATTGGTTTGATTGCGCAATTCTGTCTCAAAAGTCTTCTCTAACAGAGCATGATAAACTGGACTGTCCTCTCTGATAAAAATTTCTTGGTCAAGGGTTAGATTGTCTATCGATTCTAGAAAAGAGAGATTGAGAAAATAGCGTTTGTTGTCCCTTCGGATCAAACCGGCCTTAATATACTCTTCCATGAGTTTATCAACTGCTACATCTGGAAACTGGGCCTTGATTTCTCGAAGGATCACATCGTCATGCTGGTCCAGATAGTCCACCAAATCTATAAAAAATGGCTGCCGAGTCAAACGAGAGGGATTAAAAATCTGAATCATGAAGATTCCTTTCTTTACATTCTAAAAGAGGGGATGCTGCTAGTTGACTAGGATTGGTCCCTGGCTGATTCAGAGGCACAGGAAATTTGAGTTTCCTGTAATATTCCCTCCAAAAATCACTAATCTCCTGCTCCCCATCACCAAATTTCATGGGAATAGTTTCAAAAATCGGTAGGATTTCAGCGATATACTGGGAGCAATAAAAGCCATTCCCATCCGGATAAAAAGAGGCATTATAGGGTGCACCCAAATGTTTGCTAGCTCTCTCCTTTACCAAGTCAGCTTCCAGCTCTGGATAGACATAAAGATCGTAGAGATGAGTTGGTTCAAAAAAATCAGCTGGTTCTTGACAAATGACACCAGCTTGCCCACTAGCATGGTAGATGAAACCGTCCAAAAAAATGGCTACATGACTATAGTTACCGGTAGAAGCCAGGATGGCCTGCCCCATATCTGAAAGGTCCTTCACAAAAATCAAATCACCATTTTCTAACATCTTTCTCTCCTAGAAAAAAAGGAGCCGAAACCCCTTTAGCTATATGGAAAACACTGTTTTCTCGTGTCAATCTCCAGTCAAATAATTACCATTTAAATAATTCATTAAATATATTATAAGAATCACTCTAGCTGAAAATAATAAAGCAGACCCAAACTTCCAAAAGACAGAGCTAAGTATAGGATTCCTATTTGCAATCCATACAAATGCCAAAAACTACCACTAACTAAAATAAAAATCGATGTCTCAGCAACGAGGCGATGCCATTTTTTAAAAGCATGTGGAGATTTTGGTGCCATATATCGCGCCCAAAATAAGATTAATAGAACTGCTAGAAGAAAAAATAGGAATTTTTCCAGCCAAGAAATTTGTATCACAGACACGGAGAAAAGACCAAGGATTGCCACAACCTCAACCAAAAAGCGCAGTCCTTCAATCAATCGCATCATGCTATCACCTTCTATAAATAGTCAAATTAACAGTTCCAAATATTCATTAAGAATTACCCATTAAAGCTTTCAGTCAACTGAGGCACCACTTGTTTCTTACGTGAAACAGCACCTGGAAGGAAAGCGTGGTTGTTTTCAAGTTTGAAGTTGAAGGCAGCTTCCACCTTGTCCATGTTTGATCCAAGAGCCAAAATTTCTGAGTTTGAGTTGACGATGTCTGTAATCATCAAGACAAAGTCTGAGTAGCCGTTTGCTGCATTAGCCGCTTGCATTGCTGCTTCGATTTCAGCTTGGCGTTCCAAGACTTCAGCAATATCAACTGTATTAACTTGGGCAACACGAACCTTATTTCCGTTGAGTTCAAATGTCTTAGCATCGATATCAATCAATTCTTCAGCAGATTTACTAGCCAAGTTTGTACCAGCTTTCAGCATAGCCAAACCGTACTCTTCCAAGTTGACACCAGCTAATTCAGCCAATTCAGGCGCAATCACTTTATCAGATGGGTGTGTTGTTGGTGATTTCAAAAGAAGGGTATCTGAAATCAAACCTGAAAGCATCAATCCTGCGATTTCTTTAGGAACAGCTACACCATGTTCTTTGAACATGCGGTAAACAATAGATGAAGCTGATCCAACTGGTTCCAAGCGCATGTAAAGTGGGCTGGCAGTTTCAAAGTTAGCCACACGGTGGTGGTCCACAACACCGTAAACTTCTACTTCAGCGATATCTGATACAGATTGTTGGAATTCATTGTGGTCAGTTAAGATAACTTGCTCTGCACCTTCTGCTTTAGCAGATGTGATGACGCGTGGTGCTTCTACACCAAAATAGTTCAAAACAAAGGCTGTTTCTTCATTTGGAGTTCCAAGTGCTACTGCTTCTGTGTCCAATCCATAAGCCTCTTTTGCAAGATAAGCAAAGGCTACAGATGACCCGATGGCATCTGAGTCTGGATTTTGGTGACCAAATACTAGAATCTTAGACATGATAATACCTCTTT
>NZ_AJRE01000147.1:0-2476 GCF_000296955.1 Streptococcus sp. GMD4S | reverse complement strand
TGGCATTTTTCTTCTTACGGATAGCTTTTGTCGGCTCATCGTCTGAGTTGATTTTCTCATCCGTATGGATAATGCTGACGCGCTCTGTCGCCGTTAGATATTGCTTGATCTTACTTTCATCTCCGTAGAGTTGAATCTCAATATCTGAAAAATCAGCAAGGGCTTGATTGACACCCTCAACGATGGCTTGAGGTGCGTAATCGCCCCCCATAGCATCTACTGCAATTTTTTTCATTTGTTTTCCTCTTTTAGTAATTGTCCCCAGTCTGCTAGGGAATCAATAAATTTCTTTGATTTAAGGTGAATCCCAACGTACTCTTCGTAGAGTTGATCCATAAATTGGCGTAGCTCTTGCTTGATTTCAGACTTGAGCGAAATGGTCTCCAAGGTCTCAAAATCAATGGCTTGAAATTGATTGAGCAAATAAGGGATGTTGGGATTTAAATGGCAACGTTTCTCGTCCTCATGATAATGATCTGGACAGAGGCAAGCTCCATATTTGAAAGAAAAGTCAAAGGCCTGACCAACCCGATGGCAAAAGACACACTCATTAAAATTAAGGCTAATCCCAAATCGGTTCAAGATTTGAATTTCAAAAATATTGGTCAAAACCTGATAATCTAAACCCTCTTCCATCAACTCTAGAGTCTTTCTCAAGAAGGCAAACAAGGGAGCATCCTGCTGATTATCCTGCAAACTAGCATCTGCAAGAGCCGCCACATAAGTCGCATAAGCCATGACAAAGAGGTCGCTATTGATTTTGGGAAAGGTCATCACCTCATGGTAGTCCTCGATGTAGCTAAGGCCGTCATCATTGATTCGCAAGAGAAATCGTGCCAACACCAAGGGCTGAATAACAGGAGCTAGTTTGGATTGACCAGCGTGTTTGACGAAAAACATGCGCTTCCCAGCCTGCTCGGTGAAGATTTTGACGAGCTTATCATCCTCCCGAAAGTTACGATTGTAGAGTACGAGACCTTGACTCGTTATAGACTGGATCATGCTTCTCTCATGTACTCCTCAAGTCGTTTCATGGCCTCCCTGATTGTTTCCATGCTGGCTGCATAAGAAATGCGAACATAGCCTTCTCCGTAACGCCCAAAGGCAGCACCAGGGATAAAGGCAACAGCCTTCTTCTGGGCAAAATCCTTGAGAAAAGCAAAGGAGTCTTGATTGTAACCTGCTGGAATCTTAGCAAAGATATAGAAGGCCCCATCTGGTTTGATAATCTCAAAACCAAGAGCAGTCATCTTTTCGATGATATAATCTCGACGCTGGATGTATTCCTTCTTCATAGGCTCTGCGTCGTTTTTACCAGCGGTCAAGGCTTCTACTGCAGCATGTTGGGCCATGGTGTTTGCCGCAGTAACCAAATATTGGTGACTCTTGATTAACTGAGCTGTGAAAGCTGCAGGAGCAAAGATAAAGCCTAAACGCCAACCAGTCATGGCATGGGACTTAGATAAGCCATTGATAATAATAGCTTGATCTCTCAGCATAGTTCCCAATGATACATGATTTTCCCCTGTATAGGTCAATTCTGAATAGACCTCATCACAAACAACGAAAATTTCATACTTGCCTAAAACGTCTGCCAAGGCTTCCAACTGCTCTCGACTATAGGTAATTCCAGTTGGATTGGCTGGATAGTTGAGAATAACTGCTTTGAGCTTGTCACCCTGCTCCAAAATGGCCTTTTCCAACATCTCAGGGGTCAAAACAAAACCATTTTCAGTTGTATCAATCTCGACAATCTCTGCCCCAACCAGATTGACAATCGGTTCATAACCTGGATAGGCAGGAGCTGGCAAGAGCACCTTGTCTCCCTCTTCCAAAATAGCTGTCAAAGTAGCAGATAAAGCCTCTGTCGCCCCAATTGTAACCAAGATTTCATTTTCAGGAGCATAGTCCAGTTGGTACTTTTCCTTAACAAAGTCACTGGCTGCCTGACGTAGAGTCAGCAAACCGCTCATCCCTGTATAGTAGGATTGGTTCTGGTCAATGGCTCGCTTGGCTACCTCCTTGATATGATCTGGCGTTGTAAAATCAGGTTCCCCCAAGGTCAAACGCAAGACCCCAGGAATCTCCGAAATAGCCTGGTCAAACTGGCGAATCAAGGAAACTTGAATCTTGTCTAACTGTTTATTAAAGCGCTTGGTTAAGTCCATAGATATCCCCCTTGCTTACAGAACATAGTACTATTATACTACAAAAGCTCCCTGACCGCAAAATCCATCTGAACCCCGCATTTTTCACTTTCTGTTTTACTTTTCTTCTCAACAGGACTATAATAATAAGTGCTTATTTTCGGAGGTTTATATGTCATTTTTATCAAAAAATGGAGCAGGCATCTTGGCCTGCCTTCTCATTTCTATCGTATCTTGGTTTCTGGGAGGATTTTTCCCCGTCGTGGGTGCACCTGTCTTTGCAATTTTTGCTGGAATGCTCCTCCACCCCTGGCTCTCACCCTACAAAC
>NZ_AJRE01000146.1:0-2511 GCF_000296955.1 Streptococcus sp. GMD4S | reverse complement strand
CCTGAGACTAAAGCGACAATGATGAGATCCCCTTGCAAGTCGATGTGCAAAGGAATGCGCTCAAAGATTGCTAGCCAAACGGAAAGTGAAATAGATCCTAGAAGGCTGGAGTAGAGGGTCTTAGGTCCAAATATCTTCCAAGCCAGGATAAATAAAGGGATATTAATCAAGAGGTTCATCAATGAGACAGGAATCTTAAAGAGATAGTAGGTAATCAAGGTAATACCTGTCGCCCCACCCTCAAATAAATGATAAGGAACAACAAAGTAGGTAAGACCGAAGGCATAGATAGCAGCTCCCAAAATAATGGTAATAATCGGTTGAAGTTTTCGAATCATAGCTGTTCCTCACTTTTCTATAGATAGATTATACCAAAAATTCAGTTCTTTTCATCGGATCACTTATGATTTTTTATCATTTTTTTGATATAATAAAGGAGAAAATCCCAATCCTATCGAGAAGAATAGAAAGATTGAATTATGACACAAGTAAAAATTGTAACGGACTCTTCTGTTACTATCGAACCAGAAGTAGTTAAAGAATTAAATATCACTGTTGTCCCTCTATCAGTTATGATTGATAGTGTGCTTTATTCGGATGCAGATTTGAAAGAGGGAGAATTCCTTCATCTTATGCAACAAAGTAAGAATCTGCCTAAAACAAGCCAGCCCCCTGTAGGAGTGTTTGCTGAGGTCTTTGAAGAACTAGGTAAAGATGGCAGTCAAATTATCGCCATTCACATGTCCCATGCCTTGTCTGGAACTGTGGAAGCTGCTCGCCAAGGGGCAAGTCTCTCAACTGCTGATGTAACAGTTATTGATAGTTCCTTTACAGATCAAGCGATGAAGTTCCAAGTTGTTGAAGCCGCAAAACTTGCTAAAGAAGGTAAAGATTTAGAAACGATCTTAGCTCATGTAGAGGACGTCAAAAATCATACAGAACTCTATATCGGTGTTTCGACGCTAGAAAACTTAGTTAAGGGTGGTCGTATTGGACGTGTGACAGGATTACTAAGCTCACTCTTGAATATTCGTGTAGTAATGCAGATGAAAAACCACGAACTCCAACCAATCGCCAAAGGACGTGGAGCGAAAACTTTCAAAAAGTGGCTTGAGGAATTAACCAATACTCTTTCCCAAAAATCAGTTGCAGAAATTGGAATTTCCTATGCTGGAACGAACGAATGGGCGAATGAGATGAAGGCATTATTGCAACCTTATGTTGAGAAACCAATCTCTGTATTGGAAACTGGCTCTATTATTCAAACTCATACTGGAGAGAATGCTTGGGCGATTCTAATTCGCTACAATTCCTAAAAAAATAGAGAAAAAATGGTCAAAATAGTGTTTTTGACTTGACCTATAGCCGATTTTAGGATATGATTATATTTGTTAATTAGAAATTATTTGGAGGATTTGTTAACATGGCAAACAAACAAGATTTGATCGCTAAAGTAGCAGAAGCTACAGAATTGACTAAGAAAGATTCAGCAGCAGCAGTTGACGCTGTATTTGCAGCAGTAACTGAATACCTTGCAGCTGGTGAAAAAGTTCAATTGATCGGTTTCGGTAACTTTGAAGTTCGTGAGCGTGCTGCACGTAAAGGTCGCAACCCACAAACTGGTAAAGAAATCAAAATCGCAGCTTCTAAAGTTCCAGCATTCAAAGCTGGTAAAGCTCTTAAAGACGCTGTTAAATAATGAATTTTCAAAAAGCCTGTCATATCAAGCATTCGAGCTTGTCTGACAGGCTTTTTTTATTGTTTATTTGAAAAGTTGAGTTATGATTTTGTGCAAAAAGAAAAAGGTTCCCATGTTTGAGAACCTTCTTTTCATTAGTTTTTAGAAGCTGCTTGGAATTCAGGGTTTTTCCATGCTTCATCAATGATAGCTTGCAATTCCTTAGCAGATGCTTGCATTTTTTGAGTTTCAGCATCGTTCAATGGGATATTTACTGGACGAACAATACCGTGTGCACCAACAACAGCTGGTTGACCGATAAAGACGTTTTTAACACCGTATTGACCTTCTTGGAAGACTGAAAGTGGAAGTACTGCATTTTCGTCATCAAGGATTGCTTTTGTGATACGAGCAAGCGCTACAGCGATACCGTAGTATGTAGCTCCTTTTTTGTTGATGATTGTGTAGGCAGCGTCACGAACACCTTCGAACAATTCAATCAATTCAGCTTCTTGAACGTTTTGAGTGTCTTTAAGGAATTCTTCAAGGTTTACACCAGCGATGTTAGCGTGTGACCAAACCGCAAATTCAGAATCTCCGTGTTCACCCATGATGTAGGCGTGAACTGAACGAGCATCAACATCCAATTTTTCAGCAAGTGCTTGACGGAAACGTGCTGAGTCAAGTGAAGTACCTGAACCGATAACACGTTCTTTAGGGAATCCAGAGAATTTCCAAGTTGAGTAAGTCAAAACGTCAACTGGGTTAGCTGCAACAAGGAAGATACCATCGAAACCTGATTCAACAACTTGTGTTACGATTGATTTGTTGAT
>NZ_AJRE01000145.1:0-2557 GCF_000296955.1 Streptococcus sp. GMD4S | reverse complement strand
CTCAAGTTTTTGCTAAATTTGGCAAACTCACCTGGATTTTCCTTTTGAAATGGTGCTGTTGGTTGGTTTCCTTGACGAACAAGTGTTGAACCATTGTGTCGTCTAGTATGACTAACATCCTGAGTCAAATACTTGGCTGAACGTTTCTTTTTCAAGTCCGCACGCGCCTCTTCTCGAGCCAATTCAGCATAGGTTTTTTCAACTTTTTTGGGTTCTGAGCTCGGTTTTGACTCCTTATTAACCACTGAAGAAACTACGGTTTCTTCTTCATTGATAGGAGACCATTCCAAATAGTTCTTATCGCGGTAATCACCTTTGATATTGCTAATAAAGTCTGACTCATCGTACAAGTCCATGACTGGCATTTTGGTCAGCATGATTTCATCATCTGACACCAATGGAAATCGATCTTGTTTCATTTTGTATTTCCTTTCAACACTTCATTATAGCGTATTGTCTTGATTTTTCAAGTGCTGGCTTCAGAAATTCCCAAAATTTCACGAATTTCTGCCAGACTGAGGCTCGCACGCGACTCTGTACCATCTAAAACTTGGGAAACCAAATGCTTTTTCTGTTCTTGAAGTTCTTGAATTTTTTCTTCAATGGTTCCTTTCGTAATCAAGCGATAAACCTCTACCTTCTGCTCCTGTCCCATACGATGGGCACGTCCGATAGCTTGGGCTTCAACCGCAGGATTCCACCAGAGGTCCACTAGGATGACGGTATCAGCACCCGTTAGATTGAGACCAACACCACCCGCCTTAAGGGAGATGAGAAAGGCATCTCTCTCCCCTTGGTTAAAGGCCTTGGTCATCTCCTGTCTGTCTTGAGCTGGAGTTGAACCTGTGATTTTGAAGGAAGTCAAGCCCAAGTCTGGGAGTTCTTGCTCGATTTTTTCCAACATTCCTTTGAACTGGGAGAAAATCAAGACCCGATGCCCACCATCAGCCACTTGTAGCAATAAATCTCGGAGACTATCGAGTTTACCACTGGCTCCCTGGTAATCGTCCATGAAGAGGGCTGGCGTATCGCAGATCTGGCGCAATCGCATGAGGCCAGATAAAATTTCTACCCGGCTTCTCTGGAATTCTTGATCGGTCACTTGCGCTAGGCGGTCTCGCATCTGTTGCAACTGGGCGAGATAGATGGCCTTCTGTTGGTCTTCCAGTTCATTTTTATAGACGACTTCGATCAGGTCAGGTAGTTCTGTAAGAACTTCTTCTTTCTTACGCCTCATGACGAAAGGCTTGATAAACTGCGCGACTCGGTCAGCCGGTAATTTCATAAACTCCTTTTTACTTGGTAAGAGCCCCGGAAGCACAATTTGGAAGATAGACCACAACTCTCCTAAATGATTTTCGATGGGTGTACCTGACAAAGCAAAAACTGCTGGCACCACAAACTGGCGCAAACTCTGAGCAATCTTGGTTTGGGCATTTTTCATGACCTGAGCTTCATCTAAGAAGAGAAAATCAAAAGCCATCTCTTGATAAAGCTCGCTGTCTTGACGAAAGGTGGCATAGCTAGTCACATAGATTTGGTGATTTTCAGAAAGAATTGCTTCTCGATTCGCTTTCAAACCATGAACGACAGCCAAATCCAACTGTGGGGCAAATTTCCTAAATTCATCTGCCCAATTGTAGATCAAACCTGACGGAGCCAAAATCAAGACCCGACCATCTTCTGTCACCTGACTAGTCAAAAAAGCAATAGTTTGCAGTGTTTTTCCCAGTCCCATATCATCGGCTAGGATGCCACCAAAGCCATAGTGATGAAGCATCTGGAGCCAACGAACACTCTTTTCCTGATAGTCTCTCAAACTCGCCTGCACCCGTATATCTCCCAAAGGAAAATCCTCTGGATGAGTCAAATCATGAGCTAAATGCTGAAATTCTTCCGAGAAAGAGATCCTGTTTCGACCTTCAAAAAGCTGAGAAAGGCTATAAGCCAGAGATTTTCGCGCTTGGAAAGAACCATCTTTTAGCTCAACCCCCAGTTCCTGCAAATTTTGACGAATCTGCTTGGTTTCCTCATCAAAAAAGTACACTTGATCAGAAGAGCTGATATAGAAATCCTGATTGCTGGTCAGGGCTTTAAGAGCTTGATCAATCTCTTCTTGGGCAATCCCTTGGAAATCAAATTGAATTTCCAACAGTCCTCCCTTGGACTCAATCTGAACCTGAGGAGCTTGGACGCTGTAGAGCTGATTCATCTCATCAGACAAGAAAACCTGACCCAACTTCTCAAAAGCTGGAATCGTATGGTGAAAGAAAGAATAAACCACTTCTGGCTTCAAAGCCTGTCTCCAAGACTGAAAATCAGCCTCAAAACCAGCCCCTAAACAGACTTGAAATAGCTGGTTTTCCAAGACGGCATCGCTTGAAAATGGTAATTGTTCCAGCTGTTGACGACTAGTTACCTTAACATCTCCATAGTCAAACTGAATATTCAAGCGGATGCGGCCGTCATCCTCCCTATCAAAGTAAAAGATTGGTGAAAAGGGTCTGATTTGCAAGCGCTCAGGAGCAGAAACTGTGCCCAGCTGTCCAAACAAAGG
>NZ_AJRE01000144.1:0-2560 GCF_000296955.1 Streptococcus sp. GMD4S | reverse complement strand
TGGGAGAGCCTTTTGCCAGTCTCTCTGATCTTCTGGATACCTATTACAAAGATAAGGCAGAGCGCGATCGCGTCAAACAGCAAGCCAGCGAGCTCATTCGCCGTGTTGAAAATGAACTTCAGAAAAATCGACATAAGCTTAAAAAACAAGAAAAAGAGTTACTAGCGACAGACAATGCTGAGGAATTTCGCCAAAAGGGAGAATTGCTGACAACCTTCCTTCATCAAGTACCTAATGACCAAGATCAGGTTACCTTGGACAACTACTACACCAATCAACCTATCACCATTGCGCTTGATAAGGCCTTGACCCCCAGCCAGAATGCCCAACGCTATTTTAAACGTTACCAGAAACTCAAAGAAGCTGTCAAATACCTGACTGAACTGATTGAAGAAACCAAGGCTACCATTCTTTATCTAGAAAGTGTGGAGACTGTGCTCAACCAAGCTGGACTAGAAGAAATCTCTGAAATACGTGAAGAATTGATCCAAACTGGCTTCATTAGAAGACGCCAACGTGAAAAAATCCAGAAACGCAAAAAACCAGAACAGTATCTGGCGAGCGATGGCAAAACCATCATTTATGTCGGTCGTAACAACTTGCAAAATGAAGAGCTAACCTTTAAAATGGCTCGCAAGGAAGAACTTTGGTTCCATGCCAAGGACATTCCAGGAAGCCATGTCGTCATCTCAGGAAATCTTGACCCTTCTGACGAAGTTAAGACAGATGCAGCGGAGCTAGCTGCCTACTTTTCCAAAGGGCGCTTGTCAAATCTAGTTCAGGTAGATATGATTGAAGTGAAAAAACTCAATAAACCAACTGGTGGCAAACCTGGCTTTGTAACCTACACAGGGCAAAAGACCCTCCGTGTCACCCCAGACCCAGAAAAAATCGCATCTATGAAAAAATCCTGATTTCAAGTGAAATCAGGATTTTCGTTTACAATTTACTCTGCAATCAAGGTTTCCAAACCAACCTTCATCATATCGGTGAAGGTATTTTGGCGTTCTTCTGCAGTGGTGTCTTCATCTGGATTGACCAAGCTATCAGAAATGGTCATGATAGCAAGGGCATCAACGTGGTGTTGGGCAGCAAGATAGTAAAGAGCTGCTGCTTCCATTTCCACAGCCTTGACTCCCCATTTACCAAGCTCGATGTTCTTTTCAAAGTAGTTTGAGTAAAAGACATCTGATGACAAGACGTTCCCAACGTGGGTTGTCATACCAAGTTCTTTGGAGATATGGTAGGCCTTGTCTAGCAAATCAAAGCTAGCGATTTGTGGGAAATCATACTGTGGCCAGTCATTGCGGATGATGTTTGAGTTGGTTGCAGCTGCTTGCGCCAAAACCAATTCACGGACGTGGACATCTTCATTCAAAGAACCAGCAGTTCCCACGCGGATCAATTTCTTTACACCGTAGTCCACAATCAACTCACGCGCATAAATCGAAATGGATGGCATCCCCATCCCAGTTCCCATGACAGATACACGGTGGCCCTTGTAAGTACCAGTGTAACCAAACATGTTCCGCACTTCGTTAAAACAAACAGCATCTTCAAGGAAGGTCTCCGCAATAAATTTCGCACGAAGAGGATCCCCCGGAAGAAGAATTTTATCAGCAATTTCACCTTGCTGAGCAGCAATATGGATAGACATAATATAAGATACCAAACCCGTCAAAAAGCGAAGGGAAAATAGGAGTTGAGCGCAGTGAGCGATGCTCGCTAGACCAACTATCTTTTTCCCACTGCTTTTAGGGTGGGTTCAATTCCTTTCTTTCTTAATTTTGATGATATTGAGAAGACTAGACCGGCTTCAATTCAAAACCGAACCATCCTCTCTATGTTTTTAGAAAAGTTTTCCGCTCGTGTTCAAATCAGAACACACGCTCTACCTTTCTTTTTGTATATTTAGGATAGCGACAGAGAACAATGTAAAAATAGGAAACTGACGAAGCATCGCAGATGCTAGACAGTTTATCTTTTTTACACGGTTCTCCGCCCGTATTCAGTTCAGCGAATACGGTTTACCCATCCTTTCTTTTATTGTTATGAAAGATTTTCCGCTCGTGTTCAAATCAGAACACTTCACTCTACCTTTCTATGATAAGTATTCATTACAATTCAGCAAGAATCGCTTTCAGCAAGCCTTTAAAGTCGCCTTTGACACGTTCGGTTACTTCTACAACTTCTTCGTGGTTGAGTTCTTCTTGGAAACCAGCCGCAAAGTTAGTAATACATGAAATACCGAGAACTTTCAAGCCAGAGTGGGCTGCCACGATTACTTCAGGAACCGTAGACATACCAACGGCATCTGCTCCCAGTGTCTTATAGGCACGAATCTCTGCTGGTGTTTCATAAGTCGGACCAGTCACACCAATATAGACACCTTCATCAAGCTTGATACCAAGTTTTTTAGCCACTTCATGGGCAGTAGCGCGGTATTCTGGTGTGTAGGCCTTAGACATATCAGGGAAACGTGGACCAAAATCATCCAAGTTTTCACCCATCAATGGGTTCTGCCCCGTCATATTGATATGGTCTGAGATAGCCATCAAGG
>NZ_AJRE01000143.1:0-2587 GCF_000296955.1 Streptococcus sp. GMD4S | reverse complement strand
AGATGTATGCAGACTACAAGGGTGGCCGTGCTAAAACTCCAGATGAGTTTCGTGAGCAATTTCCCTTCATTCGTGAGTTGTTAGACCATCTTGGGATTCGCCATTATGAGTTGGCCCAGTATGAAGCGGATGATATCATCGGGACTCTGGGCCGTTTGGCTGAGAAGGATTCCTTCGATGTGACTATCGTTAGCGGAGATAAGGATTTGATCCAGTTGACGGATGAGCATACGGTAGTCGAGATTTCTAAGAAAGGTGTGGCTGAGTTTGAGGCCTTTACGCCAGGCTATCTTATGGAAAAAATGGGCCTCACACCAGCTCAGTTTATAGACCTCAAGGCCCTGATGGGGGATAAGTCTGATAATATCCCTGGTGTTACTAAGATTGGTGAAAAGACGGGCATCAAGCTCTTGCTAGAACACGGATCGCTAGAGGGTATTTATGAACATATCGATGGGATGAAGGCTTCTAAGATGAAGGAAAATCTCATCAATGATAAGGAACAAGCCTTTTTATCTAAAACACTAGCGACCATTGAAACTCAGGCACCAATTGAGATTGGACTAGATGATTTGGTCTATAATGGCCCAGATGTGGAAAATCTCGGGAAATTCTACGATGAGATGGGTTTCAAACAGCTCAAACAAGCTCTAAATGTGTCATCAACGGATGCGCCTGAAAGCTTGGATTTCGCCATCGTTGACCAAGTCAGTCAAGACATGCTGAGCGCAGACTCTATCTTCCACTTTGAACTCTTTGGTGAGAACTACCATACAGATGACTTGGTTGGTTTTGCTTGGTCTTGTGGGGATAAACTTTACGCTACAGATAAACTTGAGCTTTTACAGGAGCCTATTCTCAAGAATTTTCTAGAAAAAACACCTCTGAAAGTGTATGACTTTAAGAAAGCGAAGGTTCTTTTAAATCGCTTGGGCTTGAACTTGCAGGCCCCTGCTTTTGACAGTCGCTTGGCCAAATACCTTCTCTCTACTGTCGAGAATAATGAAATTTCAACCATTGCGAATCTCTACGGTCAAACATACTTGGTCGATGATGAGACTTTCTACGGTAAGGGTGTCAAGAAAGCTATCCCTGAGAGAGAGAAATTCTTGGAGCATTTGGCTCGCAAGGTTGCAGTATTGGTTGAAACAGAGCCGGTTTTACTCGAAAAACTCAGTGAACATGGACAGTTAGATCTCCTCTATGATATGGAGCAACCTCTGGCTTTTGTCCTTGCTAAGATGGAAATTGCTGGTATCAAGGTCAAAAAAGAAACCCTACTTGAGATGCAGGCTGAAAATGAGGTCGTCATTGAGCAACTTACCCAAGAGATTTATGAGCTAGCTGGTGAAGAGTTTAATATCAATTCTCCTAAGCAGTTGGGTGTGCTTCTCTTTGAAAAACTCGGTCTTCCTCTAGAGTACACTAAGAAAACCAAGACAGGTTACTCGACGGCCGTGGATGTGCTAGAGCGTCTAGCTCCTATTGCTCCGATTGTTAAAAAAATCCTCGACTACCGTCAGATTGCTAAGATTCAATCCACTTATGTGATTGGTTTGCAAGACTGGATTTTGGATGATGGCAAGATCCACACGCGCTATGTGCAGGATTTGACTCAGACTGGGCGTCTGTCTAGTGTGGATCCAAACTTGCAAAATATTCCTGTGCGTTTGGAACAAGGCCGTCTCATTCGTAAAGCTTTTGTCCCTGAGTGGGAGGATAGTGTGTTGCTCAGCTCGGACTATTCACAGATTGAATTGCGCGTTTTGGCTCATATTTCTAAAGATGAGCACTTAATTAAGGCTTTCCAAGAAGGAGCTGACATCCATACTTCAACGGCCATGCGGGTCTTTGGCATTGAACGTCCTGAAGATGTGACTCCAAACGACCGTCGTAATGCCAAGGCGGTAAACTTTGGAGTGGTTTACGGGATTTCAGATTTTGGTTTGGCAAACAATCTTGGTATTAGTCGTAAGAAGGCCAAAGCCTACATTGACACTTACTTTGAACGTTTTCCTGGAATCAAAAACTATATGGAAGAAGTGGTACGTGAAGCGCGTGATAAGGGCTATGTAGAGACCCTCTTCAAGCGTCGTCGTGAGTTACCAGATATCAATTCGCGCAACTTTAACATTCGTGGTTTTGCAGAGCGAACTGCTATTAACTCTCCTATCCAGGGTTCGGCGGCGGATATTCTCAAGATTGCTATGATTCAGCTAGACAAAGCTCTAGTTGAGGGTGGTTATCAGACCAAGATGCTCTTGCAAGTGCATGATGAAATCGTCCTTGAGGTTCCAAAATCAGAACTAGCAGCCGTTAAAACTCTAGTGAAACAAACCATGGAAGAAGCCATCCAGCTTAGTGTCCCACTCATTGCTGATGAGAATGAAGGAGCAACTTGGTACGAAGCTAAATAAGAAAGTTATGAAAGAGTTTGAAGCATTTGTCTTCAAACTCTTTTTCATAGTTTTCTGTAAGCAGTTTCCTTGACTTTTCCTTGTATTTGCGTTACTATATTTCCATATAAGATATGGGAGTCTGTGTACAGTCTGAGAGGAAGTGTTAAACTTCGACCGCACCTGATCTG
>NZ_AJRE01000142.1:0-2590 GCF_000296955.1 Streptococcus sp. GMD4S | reverse complement strand
TGAGAAGACTTGTTTTTAGCTGAAAATGCTGCACGAACCTCTTTCCATTCCTCTAGGGAAATTGCCAGGATTTCAGGTGAAAATCCAGCCGCTTGGCTGAGAATATTGCCAAACATGGTATTGAGGTTATCCCGTTTCATGGTTTGCCCAGCATTGAAATTAGACTCAAAGGCTAAAATAGCATGGTGCTCGTTTGCTGCAACTGGTTGAGAACCAACAAGCAGAGCCTTATCAGGACCTGCTAATCTTTCGATTACCTCTCCCCAGGCATTCTGGAGGCGAATCAAGTTTTGCCGTGCCAAATCAGGATTTTCAACAGCTTCTTGTAGGATGGTCTGAACCTTATTACGGTCTACTCGATATACTGTCTTGGAAGTGGCTGGACGGCTAGGGACTGGCGCCACTTGTTTAGGAGCAGTTCCAACATTGGCAAGTTCTTGTTTGAGACGAGCGACTTCCTGTCTCAGTGCAGAAATCTCACCTTCGACAGCTTCTGAAAACATTGGTTCAGGCTTAATCTCCGCTAAACGAATGGTCATCATCTCAGCATAAATCTTAGGTTGCAGGCTAGCTTTCATATCCGCCAAACTCACAGTCGCTATTCGAATCATTTCAAAGAGGCTTTCCTGAGAAAGAGCTAGATTGTCCATAAAAACTGGACTATGATGAGTATTTTCGCCACCTGTCTGAACAACCAGTAAATCACGTAAATACTGCAAGAGATCCGTCACAAAACGAGTCATGCTCTTGCCATTTTCAAACAAAAGATTCAAAGAATCAAGCGCTTTTGGAACATCCTGCTGAGATAAGGCAGCTACATAGTCATCAAGTGCTGATAGACTAATGGTGCCTGTAATCTCCTCAGAGATAGCTGTAGTTAAAGCATTCCCTTGAGTCAAACTCAAGGCTTGGTCCAGAATAGACAAGGCATCCCGCATCCCACCTTCAGCTCGTCTAGCAATGATTTCCACAGCATCTGGTTCAGAACTGATATTTTCTTTTTCTAAAATATGATGAATGTGTGCCGTGATATCTTGCGTTCTAATCGATTTAAACTCAAAACGTTGGACACGCGATAAAATAGTTGCTGGAATCTTGTGCAATTCGGTAGTCGCCAAAATAAAGACAACGTTCTGGGTTGGTTCTTCTAGGGTCTTCAAAAGTGCATTAAAGGCTCCTGTAGACAGCATATGAACCTCGTCGATAATGTAGACCTTATAACGTGCCAAACTAGGTGCATAGGTGGATTTATCACGAATTTCACGGATTTCATCGACTCCATTATTCGAAGCTGCATCCATTTCGATAACATCTTCTAAACTACCTTCTGTCACTGCTTGGCAGATATAGCAGTTATTACATGGTTCTCCGTCCACTTGATTGGGACAGTTCATGGCCTTGGCAAAAATCTTGGCCACACTGGTCTTCCCAGTCCCACGAGGGCCTGAGAAAAGATAGGCATGACTAATCTTTTCCTGCTCAACCGCTTGTTTTAGGGTTTTAGCCACAACTTCTTGTCCGACTAATTGTGAAAAAGTTTGGCTTCTATATTTTCGATAAAGTGCTTGATACATTAGGCTTTCTCCTCAAACATCGTAAAGTCCCATTCTGTCTTCTCAAGCAAAATAGCGACAAATTGTTCCAAGTAATCACGGTCAATGGCATTGTAATCATCAATAAGTGAAGAATCCAGGTCTAAGACACCCAGCAATTGACCATTCTTGAGCATGGGAACCACGATTTCACTCTTGGCCATACTATCACAAGAAATATAGTTTGGATAGGTGCTCACATCGCCAACCAAAACAGTCTCTTGAAACTCAGCAGCTTCTCCACACACGCCTTTCCCAAGCGGAATGCGAATACAAGAAACACCACCCTGAAAAGGCCCTAAAATCAACTCGCTACCATCAAACAGATAAAACCCTGCAAATACAGTATTCGGAAAGCGAGATTTTAGGAGGGCACTAGCATTTGAAAGATTGGCAAGAACATTGGTCTCACCTTCTAGTAAATAAGAGAGTTCCTCATTTAACATTTGATATTGTGATTGTTTTTCTGAATCTAACATAGAACTATTATATCAAAAATGGGAAAGAGACAAAAGAAAAATCCCTTGTTTTAAACAAAGGATTTTGTGATTATCAATTGATTAAAGTTCGATATCACCGAACAAGTCAGCCATTGAGAATCCTGTTTGTGTTTCTGGAAGTTCGAAATCACGTTTTTCTTGACGTTTTGGACGACGTGGACGAGCAGCACGTTTTTCTTCTTTTTGTCCTTCTTCTTGAGCTGGACGTTCTTCAAGAGCTTTGATAGAAAGTGATACACGTTCTGCGTCAGCGTTAACATCAAGGACTTTAACAGTAACTTCTTGACCAACAGTAAGAGCTTCTTTTGGATTTTCGATACGTTTGTGTGAAATTTGTGATACGTGAACAAGTCCATCGATACCTGGCAATACTTCAACAAATGCACCGAAGTCAGTCAAACGTTTAACTGTTCCTTCTACTACATCACCTTTAGCCAATTTTTGCTCAACGCCATCCCATGGTCCAGGTGTTGTTGCTTTAAGTGAAAGTGATACGCG
>NZ_AJRE01000141.1:0-2601 GCF_000296955.1 Streptococcus sp. GMD4S | reverse complement strand
CGGTTCGACCCCGGCCGCCGGTATAGTATTAAAGACAAGGTTTTCGGACCTTGTCTTTTTCTTTTATTTGTTGAATTTGTAACGCTGAAAAGACTGTCGCCCCTGTCAAACTGGCTCTGACCACTGCACGCGCCGTCTCGCTATCCCGAATTTCACCGATAATCAAGAGGTCAGGACGATGCCGGAGAGACAGTTTGATGAGATTTTCATAGGTCAAACCAATCGCTTCATTCAACTGCAACTGGAGCATGTCTTCCTGCTTGATCTCGACAGGATCTTCAATGGACATGACCTGTTGCCCCATAAACAGAGACTTGGCTAATTCGTGCATCAGAGTCGTCTTGCCACTTCCGACTGGACCTGCAAAGAGATAGAGTCCCCGTTGCCTGTACTGCTCACCCAGTTCGTTCATATCCTGAAACCAGAAATGCAGGTCCTGCTCCTCATCGTGCAACAAACGAATGACCAAACTCTCATGTCCCCGATAATCTCCCACGGTAGACAAACGCAGAGAAGACACCTTCTCCCCATGCTGATAGTCGCAAGAGCCCAGTTGACTACGTCTCTTCTCTCCTACGTTCATACCCGCCACAAACTTAAAATGACTAATCACAGCAGCTAAAACATCAAACTCATAGGAGTCAACGAGACACCGCTCGTCTCCAATCCGCATGTGAAGCTCGTAGGACTTTTCCTTGGGAATGAAATAGATATCCTGAGCCTTCTTTTCTTTCGCAGTAGCAATAATTTTCTGTGCAATTTCTTGTACCATACCGCCCTCCTTATCTAACTATTCGCAAAAAAATAAAAAAAGCAACTTAAAAAGTTACTTTTTTATCTCCATTTCATGCGGCAAGAACGGTGTTTTTCTTGACCTGTTTGTTTTTCGTAGCCTGGACGTAGCTTTTCATCGGGGATGACTTGCTCATCCTGTAAAAGTGCCAAAGAATGGTACTGCTGCAAATACTCATCGCACTCATCACACCAGCGTTGGTCGGCAGGATCCCAAAAAATAGTCATCAAATCACTCCGACTTTTATAAAGAGGATTCTTCTTTTCCAGCTCAAACCAGCATGATTTATAATATTTTAGAGCATCATAATACTTGTCAAAAGATTGACTCATGATGACATCTTCTTCCCAACCTTCTATGAACCACCACGGTTCAAAATCCCCATACATTTCTATAACACGATACATTCTTACTACTTCCTTTGTATCGTATATTATATCTAATTTTTTATTACAAGAAAAGGATTTTGCTTGTTTCCCCCATTAGCAATTTCTTTAATCCTATTATTTTCATCTGATAATAAAAATAGGAGTCCTTTATTGACCCCTATTTTTATCATCTTAGGCTTGATAACGTTTCACACCATCTAGGTAGGTTGCTACCAATTCCAAATCTTTATCCAGTACGATAAAGTCGGCATCATAACCTTCACGGATTTGACCACAGACATCATCGATGTGAACAGATTTTGCTGGGTTGAGGCTGGCCATCATGACTGCTTCATGCGGATTCGCAATGCCCCATTCGACCACATTCTTCAAACCATCTTTGAGTTTAAGGATAGAACCTGCCAAATTGCCTGTAGATTTGAGGCGAGCAGTTCCATTAGCAACTACTACTGGGAATTCTCCCAACATGTAGTCGCCATCTTCCAAGCCACCAGCTGTCATACAGTCTGTGATAAGGGCGATATTTTCAGTTCCCTTTTGTTTGAGCAAGATATCACAGGCCTTTGGATCCACATGGTGACCGTCACAGATCAACTCTGCATAGGTATGTGGCAACTCATACATGGCTCCCACCATACCGAGCTCACGGTGAGTCAACCCACGCATTCCATTGTAGGCATGTACCCAAACGCTTGCTCCAGCATCCACTGCTTTTTTAGCTTCATCAAAAGTCGCATTTGAGTGTCCAAGAGCAACAGTCACTCCTTCACCCGTAATTGTACGAACAAAGTCTTCTACACCTTCACGTTCTGGCGCAAGGGCAATTTTATTGAGCAGGCCATTAGCTGCTTTTTGCCAAGCACGAAACTCATCCATACGAGGATCTTTCATGTAAGCAGGGTTTTGAGCTCCCTTGTATTTCTCTGTGAAATAAGGCCCTTCAAAATAGATTCCACGAATCTTGGCTCCACTTGCTTCCTGGTAACGAGCACCGATATTTTCAGTTACCGCAAGCAACTGCTCGTAAGAAGAAGTCAACGTCGTTGGCAAGAAGCTAGTAACACCTGTGCTAAGCAATCCTTCACTCATAGTATGAAGGGTTCCTTCGATGTTATTATCCATGACATCGACACCACCAAATCCATGAATATGGGTATCCACAAGTCCTGGGGCAATGCTATAACCGGTATAGTCAATCACCTCAGCTCCTTCAGGAATCTGTTCTACATGTTTACCAAACTTGCCATCCACAAGTTCCAAGTAACCGCCACGACGAACTCCGTGTGGGTAGAAAAACTGATCCGCTTTAATATAATTAGGCATAATGATAACCTCCTTGATAGATTGATTCTAGAATTTATTATGTCAATTACATTATAAACCTTTCTTTTTCATTTGTAAATGGTATAGACCTATTTT
>NZ_AJRE01000140.1:0-2620 GCF_000296955.1 Streptococcus sp. GMD4S | reverse complement strand
CTGTATCATTTGAAAACAAAGAAACAAACCGTGGTGTCTTGACTTTCACAATCTCTCAAGACCAAATCAAACCAGAATTGGACCGTGTATTTAACTCAGTAAAGAAAACTCTTAACGTTCCTGGTTTCCGTAAAGGTCACCTTCCACGCCCTATCTTCGACCAAAAATTTGGTGAAGAAGCTCTTTATCAAGATGCAATGAACGCACTTTTGCCAAACGCTTATGAAGCTGCAGTAAAAGAAGCTGGTCTTGAAGTGGTTGCTCAACCAAAAATTGACGTGACTTCAATGGAAAAAGGTCAAGACTGGGTTATCACAGCTGAAGTCGTGACAAAACCTGAAGTAAAATTGGGCGACTACAAAAACCTTGAAGTATCAGTAGATGTAGAAAAAGAAGTAACTGACGCTGACGTTGAAGAACGTATCGAACGCGAACGCAACAACTTGGCTGAATTGGTTATCAAAGAAGGCGCTGCTGAAAATGGCGACACTGTTGTGATTGACTTCGTTGGTTCTATCGATGGTGTTGAATTTGACGGTGGAAAAGGTGAAAACTTCTCACTTGGACTTGGATCAGGTCAATTCATCCCTGGTTTCGAAGACCAATTGGTAGGTCACTCAGCTGGCGAAACTGTTGATGTTATCGTAACATTCCCAGAAGACTACCAAGCAGAAGACCTTGCAGGTAAAGAAGCTAAATTCGTAACAACTATCCACGAAGTAAAAGCTAAAGAAGTTCCAGCTCTTGATGATGAACTTGCAAAAGATATCGACGAAGAAGTGGAAACTCTTGACGAATTGAAAGAAAAATACCGCAAAGAATTGACTGCTGCGAAAGAAGAAGCTTACAAAGATGCCGTTGAAGGTGCAGCAATCGATAAAGCTGTAGAAAACGCTGAAATCGTAGAACTTCCAGAAGAAATGATCCATGAAGAAGTTCACCGTTCAGTAAATGAATTCCTTGGAAACTTGCAACGCCAAGGTATCAACCCTGACATGTACTTCCAAATCACAGGAACTACTCAAGAAGACCTTCACAAACAATACGAAGCAGAAGCTGAGTCACGTACGAAGACTAACCTTGTTATCGAAGCAGTTGCCAAGGCTGAAGGATTTGACGCTTCAGAAGAAGAAATCCAAAAAGAAATCGAGCAATTGGCAGCAGACTACAACATGGAAGTTGCACAAGTACAAAACTTGCTTTCAGCTGACATGTTGAAACACGATATCACTATCAAAAAAGCTGTTGAATTGATCACAAGCACTGCAACAGTTAAATAATCTTAAAAGAGAAAAAGCCCACCTGACTAGGTGGGTTTTCTGTTGCACTATTTTCCAAAAATCTCTTTGAGGTCTGCATCTGTAATCCCGATCATGGCTGGGATGCTAGACCAGTTTTCCTCGGTGAGGATGTAGAATTGTTCAGAGTCACTTGGTGTGGCAGTTTCAGAGAAGGCTTGTTTGCTTTCTTCAATATTAGTTTCAATTAAATCACTGAAACGCTCAATCAGATAGGTCTTGCGGGCAGTCCCGATATGCTTGACTGCATAGTCAAAGGCCTGTAATTCGCCAAGAAGGATGAGCTTGCTCTTGGCCCGTGTGATAGCTGTGTAGATGAGATTTCGCTCCAGCATGCGCTTGCTAGCACTGGTGATGGGCAGGATGACAACGGGAAACTCACTCCCCTGAGATTTATGAATACTCATGGCATAGGCTAGTCGAATCTTGTACCATTCGTTACGTGGGTAGATGACCTCATTGCCATCAAAATCAATGACAATCTCGTCTTGTTTGGACTCGGTGTATTTACCAGGAATTAGGTCTGTGATGTAGCCTAGGTCTCCATTAAAGACATTGACTTCAGCGTCGTTGACTAGGTGAATGACCTTGTCCCCTGTTCGATAGTGACACTGAGTTGCTTCAAAGCTAACTTGCCCCTTTTGCTGAGGATTGAGCAGGTCTTGCATGAGTTGGTTGATGGCGTCAATACCAGCAGTTCCTCGATACATAGGCGCTAGCACCTGAATATCGCGAGCCGGAATGCCACTTCTGAGGGCAGCACCGAGGATTTTTTCAATGGTAGCTGGGATATGGCCACTAGCGATTTCAAAGTAGGAGCGATCAGCTTTTTTCTGGGTGAAATCTGCTGGCAAGATGCCTTGTCGAATCTGGCTAGCTAAGGTGACGATAGTTGATTCTTCACTCTGACGGTAAATCCGTTCCAAACGAGTCTGAGGAATCAGGGGTATCTGGAGCAGGTCAGCCAGGACTTGTCCGGGACTAACAGAAGGTAGCTGGTCGCTATCGCCCACGATGAGTATTTTACTGTTAGAAGAGATGTTGGAGAAGAGTTGGTTAGCTAGCCAAGTATCCACCATGGAAAACTCATCTACAATGATAAAATCGGCATCCAGATAATCTTCCAGATGGCTGGTATCATCATCACCCGTCATTCCCAAATGGCGGTGGATGGTCGCGCTAGGCAAACCTGTCAATTCATTCATGCGCCGAGCCGCTCGACCAGTTGGAGCTGCTAGAAGAATCGGCAGACTGCTTTTCTTCCTGAGATCAAGCCCTTCTAAGAGGGCATAAACAGCGATAATCCCATTGATAACAGTCGT
>NZ_AJRE01000139.1:0-2630 GCF_000296955.1 Streptococcus sp. GMD4S | reverse complement strand
TTTGTAAAAAGTTTCGAATGTGCAAATTCACCCAACAAACCATTCATAACAAGCATGGGCAAATGCTCATCATCACCATATTTTACAGGAGAATGATAGCCTAATTCTAAAATAGATTGCCCAACATTCCTCTGAACCATTCCTTCTCGTAGAACATTCGAATAAGATTGATGGTACTGGATAGTGACGCCGTTCTCTCTAGCTGTAAAGGGTAATGACTTCAGTGATTCTGTAATTTCTACTTCGTTGAAATCACCTAAGAAAAAGAAATCAATACGATCATTTTTCAGAGCATTTTGAAAGCACGTGTAGCTACTTTCCGGAGACTCATTTAAAATGCTATTTCGTAAATCACTGTATCTCAATTGAAGACGCTCATCATGGAAGAACAAGCTATCCAACTCCTTATGAGCAAAATAAAATGAATCATCCATATCAGTAGCTAGACTAGCCAATAACTGTTTTCTTTCAATTTCAAATAGGGCTGGCTCAAAAGCACCATCTTGAACTAAGGGAGCAAATAAAGTCTGTTTCACTAATTCCAAAATTCGAGAAGTCAAGACATTTTTTTTACTTAAAAAATCATCCCTCACATAGGTAAACGTTAGGTCAAGAATATGTGCCTGTCCCCTACGATAAGTACTTGTGGAAATATCTGTTCCATATAAACTTGCCAAGTATCTGCGAAATGCTTGTGATGTTGGGTAAACTTGATTTGCCGTCTCCAACATACTTGCACTTAACATACGTCCTGCTATTGTCTCAAGAGATAAGGGAGCAGTAAAACGAATAGTGATTTTATTTGTTTTAAACTTTTTGGATTGAACAAAATGTGCTGAAATTCCAGGCACTAATTCCATACCTTACCTCCTTACATATAGAGTTCTATTATACCACGAAAATCAAAATTTTTCTTGTTCTCTTTATAGCTTTAAAGAGTAAAACCGTTTTCATTTCAGCAAACTTTCCTTCAGCTATTTCAAGGGAAATATGGTATAATACCAAAGATTGAGGTGAATTATGGAATACAAATTATTTGAAGAATTTATTACGCTCCAAGCACTCCTAAAAGAACTTGGAATTATACAAAGCGGTGGTGCTATCAAATCCTTTTTAATAGATCATCAAGTTTACTTTAATGGCGAGTTAGAAAGTAGACGTGGGAAAAAAATCCGTATTGGAGATACGATTGACATTCCTGATTTAAAGATTGACATCACCTTGACAAAACCAAGTTTAAAAGAGCAAGAAGAGTATCAAGCAGATAAGATTGAGAAAGAGCGAATTGCTAAACTTGTCAAAGAGATGAATAAAGGCGTCAAGAAAGAAAAACAAAAAACTTCTTCATCGCCTAAAACCAAACAACCTCCACGTTTTCCAGGAAGATAACCATGTGGCTCCAACATTTAACAATTAAAACCTTTCGAAACTACAAAGAGGCAAAAATTGATTTCAATCCAAAATTAAATGTCTTTCTAGGTCAAAATGCACAAGGAAAAACCAATATTCTAGAAGCAATCTATTTCTTAGCCTTGACACGTAGTCATCGGACTCGTACAGATAAAAATCTCATTCATTTTGATGAAGAACAACTCCATCTTTCTGGCTTGCTACAGAAAAAAACAGGCTCTATCCCTCTAGAAATTGATTTAACACCAAAAGGGCGTGTGACTAAAGTCAATCACTTAAAACAAGCTCGCCTCTCTGACTACATCGGACATATGAATGTGGTTCTCTTCGCACCTGAAGATCTACAGTTAATTAAAGGAGCTCCCTCCGTTCGTCGAAAGTTTATAGATATAGAACTGGGACAAATTAAACCAATCTACTTGTCAGACTTGTCAAACTATAACCATATACTCAAGCAAAGAAATACTTACCTAAAATCCAGCCAAAAGATTGATGAAACATTTCTGTCAGTATTAGATGATCAGTTAGTAGAGTATGGATGTCGCGTTATAAAGCATCGAATAAAATTCATTAAAGACTTAGAGAAATTTGGTCAAAAAAAACACTTAGAAATTTCAAATAAATTAGAAGAGTTGTCAATATCTTATCAAGCATCTGTCAACTTCACTGATGAAGAACAGCTAACAAGTTCTTTTAAAATGGCTTTGGAGAAAACCAGATCCAGAGACTTATTTAAAAAGAATACTGGTGTCGGCCCTCATCGAGATGACATTACTTTCTATATCAATGGTATGGACGCTAGTTTTGGAAGCCAAGGTCAACATCGTAGTCTTGTACTTTCTATCAAACTAGCAGAGATTGAGCTAATGGAAACTATTACCAATGAGTCTCCGATACTACTGCTTGATGATGTTATGAGCGAACTTGACAATACACGGCAACTAAAATTACTAGAAACCATTTCTCAATCTATCCAAACCTTTATTACAACAACAAGTTTAGACCACTTACAAAACTTGCCAGAAAACCTTAGTATTTTCAACATCCAAAACGGTAGAATATCTGTAAATCAAAATTGACAACTATGTAAACAAAAAGAACTCCTGGATTTCAGGAGTTCTTTTTACTTCTTACATGGAGTAGTTTGGTGCTTCATTAGTAATTTGTACATCATGAGGATGGCTTTCTTTTAGACCAGCCCCAGACATTTCAATAAATTG
>NZ_AJRE01000138.1:0-2670 GCF_000296955.1 Streptococcus sp. GMD4S | reverse complement strand
GTACAGCCACTGGTTTTTATCTTTGTGGCCCTGATTATCGTTTTACTTTATGCGGCAATGCTTATGCCCATGTATCAAAATATGGAGGTAAATTTTTAAAATGAAAAAACTCATGACAAATTTAAAAAAAGCCAAGGTTAAAGCTTTCACGTTGGTAGAAATGTTGGTGGTTTTGCTTATCATCAGTGTTCTTCTCTTGCTCTTTGTGCCCAATTTGACCAAGCAAAAGGATGCCGTAGATGATAAAGGAAAAGCTGCTGTTGTCAAGGTCGTAGAAAGCCAGGCAGAGCTCTATAGTCTGGACAAGAATGAAGATGCTAGCCTTAGCAAATTACAAGCGGACGGTCGTATCACAGCAGAGCAAGCCAAAGCTTATAAAGACTACCATGCAAAACAAAAAACCAGTCAAACTGTTGCAGATTAAGGCCTTTACTATACTGGAAAGTCTCTTAGTTTTGGGACTTGTGAGTATCCTTGGTTTAGGCTTGTCTGGCTCTGTCCAGTCCAGTTTTGCAGCGGTAGAGGAGCAGATTTTCTTTATGGAGTTTGAAGAACTCTATCGGGAAACGCAAAAACGCAGTGTAGCCAGTCAGCAAAAGACCAGTCTGAACTTAGATGGACAGACGATCAGTAACGGCAGTCAAAACTTGACCGTTCCTAAAGGGATTCAGGCACCATCAGGACAAAGCATTATATTTGACCGAGCTGGGGGCAATTCGTCCCTGGCTAAGGTTGAATTTCAGACCAGCAAAGGAGCGATTCGCTATCAATTATATCTAGGAAATGGAAAAATTAAACGCATTAAGGAAACAAAAAATTAAGGCAGTGATTTTACTGGAAGCGGTAGTTGCTCTAGGCGTTTTTGCCAGCATTGCGACCCTTCTTTTGGGACAAATCCAGAAAAATAGGCAGGAAGAGGCAGAAATCTTGCAAAAGGAAGAAGTCTTACGTGTAGCTAAGATGGCTCTGCAGACAGGTCAAAATCAGGTAAACATAAATGGAGTGGAGATTCAGGTGTTTGCTAGTGAAAAGGGATTGGAGGTCTACCATGGTTCAGAGAAGTTGCTGTATCTTAAAGAGCAGTAAGGTAAGAGCGTTCACTCTATTAGAATCTCTGATTGCCCTTATCGTCATTAGCGGAGGCTTGCTCCTTTTTCAAGCTATGAGTCAGCTCCTCATTTCAGAAGTTCGTTACCAGCAGCAAAGCGAGCAAAAAGAGTGGCTCTTGTTTGTGGATCAACTGGAGGCAGAGTTAGATCGTTCGCAGTTTGAAAAGGTAGAAGGCAATCGCCTCTACATGAAACAGGATGGTAAGGCTATCTCTATAGGAAAGTCTAAATCGGATGATTTTCGAAAAACGGATACCAGCGGACGGGGCTACCAACCTATGGTTTATGGGCTCAAATCAGCTCAAATTACAGAGGAAAATCAATTGGTTCGCTTTCGTTTCCAATTTCAAAAGGGCCTAGAAAGGGAGTTCATCTATCGTGTGGAAAAAGCAAAAAGTTAAGGCAGGTGTTCTTTTATATGCAGTCACCATTGCAGCCATTTTTAGCCTTTTGTTGCAGTTTTATTTGAATCGGCAAGTCGCCCATCACAAAGACTTTACCCTAAACAAAGAAAAGTTGGTCGCTTTTGCCATGGCCAAACGAAGCAAAGATAAGGCTGAGCAAGAGAGCGGGGAACGAGTCTTTAACTTAGGAAAAGTCAGGTATCAAAATACGAAAACAGGTTTTACAACAAGTGTTCGTATGAATAAGGGCAACTATGAATTTCTCTTTCCTCCGATGAAAATCCAAGAAAAGAAAACGGATAAAAAGGAAGAGGTAGCGACTGATTCAAGCAATCAAGCAGGGAAGAAAAAATCAGAAGAAAAGCCTGAAAAGAAAGACAATTCCTAGTCAATTCAACTACTTTGTGTTAAACTAAAAGCATGAAACATGATTTTAATCACAAAGCAGAAACCTTTGATTCGCCCAAAAATATCTTTCTTGCAAACTTAGTTTGTAAAGCAGTTGAAAAACAGATTGCTCTTCTATCAGACAAGGAAATACTGGATTTTGGTGGTGGAACAGGTCTGTTAGCTTTGCCCCTAGCCAAGCAGGCCAAGTCGGTTACCCTTGTAGACATCTCGGAGAAAATGCTGGAGCAAGCCCGTTTGAAAGCAGAGGAACAAGAAATCAGGAATCTTCAACTCTTGGAGCAGGATTTACTGGCAAATCCCTTGGAGCAGCAATTTGACCTAATTGTTGTCAGTAGGGTTCTTCATCATATGCCTGATCTAGATGCAACTCTTGCTATGTTTCACCATCATCTTAGGGAGAATGGACAGGTCCTCATCGCTGATTTTGTCAAGACAGATACCAACCATCATGGTTTTGATTTAGCTGAACTGGAAAACAAGCTAGCCCAGTTTGGTTTTTCGAGCATTGACAGTCAGATCCTTTACAGTGCCGAAGGTCTTTTCCTAGGAAATTACGCAGAGCTCTTTTTAACAGTAGCCCAAAAATCACTCGCCTAGTAAGGGAGTGATTTTTCTATAGGAATGGAAAAAAGGAGGGAAATTTGATAAGATAGAAATATGGATTTTGAAAAAATTGAACAAGCTTATACGTATTTACTAGAGAATGTCCAAGTCATCCAAAGTGATTTGGCGACCAACTTTTATGA
>NZ_AJRE01000137.1:0-2682 GCF_000296955.1 Streptococcus sp. GMD4S | reverse complement strand
ACTACTACAACTTCGAGCGTATGAACCTTCCAAAAGATCACCCAGCTCGCGATATGCAGGATACTTTCTACATCACAGAAGAAATCTTGCTTCGTACTCACACGTCTCCAGTTCAGGCGCGTGCGATGGATGCTCATGATTTTTCAAAAGGTCCTTTGAAAATGATCTCACCAGGGCGTGTGTTCCGTCGTGACACGGACGATGCGACCCACAGTCACCAATTCCACCAAATCGAAGGCTTGGTTGTTGGGAAAAACATCTCTATGGCAGATCTTCAAGGAACCCTTCAGTTGATTGTGCAAAAAATGTTTGGTGAAGAGCGCCAAATTCGTTTGCGTCCATCGTATTTCCCATTCACAGAGCCATCTGTTGAAGTGGATGTTTCTTGCTTCAAGTGTGGTGGAGAAGGCTGTAACGTATGTAAGAAAACAGGTTGGATTGAGATTATGGGTGCCGGTATGGTTCACCCACGTGTCCTTGAAATGAGTGGAATCGATGCGACTGTTTACTCTGGCTTTGCCTTTGGTCTTGGACAAGAGCGTGTCGCTATGCTCCGTTACGGAATCAACGATATCCGCGGATTCTATCAAGGAGATGTCCGCTTCTCAGAACAGTTTAAATAAGATTGAAACCTAAAACACAGTCCTATACAGTCCTAGTTATTTTCTCTTGATGAGAATGGTGAGGACTGACTCGAAGAAAAAGAAAGGAATTGAAAAGGTCTTATTCGGTGAGATCTTACAATCAGAATTATGCTTGTATCTTATAAATGGTTAAAAGAATTGGTGGACATTGATGTGCCATCACAAGAGTTGGCTGAGAAAATGTCAACTACAGGGATTGAGGTCGAAGGTGTCGAATCACCGGCTGCCGGTCTCTCAAAAATTGTCGTCGGTGAGGTCTTGTCTTGCGAAGATGTGCCAGAAACACACTTGCATGTCTGTCAGGTTAACGTTGGCGAAGAAGAAGCCCGTCAGATCGTTTGTGGTGCACCGAATGTACGTGCTGGAATCAAGGTCATGGTAGCTCTTCCAGGAGCTCGTATCGCGGACAATTACAAAATCAAAAAAGGGAAAATCCGTGGTTTGGAGTCACTTGGAATGATCTGTTCACTTGGTGAACTGGGAATTTCTGACTCGGTCGTACCGAAGGAATTCGCAGATGGTATTCAAATCTTGCCTCAAGATGCAGTACCAGGTGAGGAAGTCTTCTCATATCTAGACTTAGATGATGAAATCATCGAACTTTCTATCACACCAAACCGTGCAGACGCTCTATCTATGCGTGGGGTGGCTCATGAAGTGGCAGCCATCTATGACAATGCAGTCAACTTTAAAGAATTCAGTTTAACAGAAACAAATGAAGCTGCAGCAGACGCCCTTTCTGTAGGCATTGAGACAGACAAGGCGCCTTACTATGCGGCCCGTATCTTGGATAATGTGACCATCGCACCAAGTCCACAATGGTTGCAAAACCTCCTTATGAACGAAGGTATCCGTCCAATTAACAATGTCGTAGACGTAACCAACTACATCCTGCTTTACTTTGGTCAACCGATGCATGCCTTTGACTTGGATACTTTTGAAGGGACCGACATCCGTGTGCGTGAAGCGCGTGCTGGTGAAAAATTGGTGACCTTGGACGGTGAAGAGCGTGACTTGGAAGCAAATGACTTAGTCATCACTGTCGCAGACAAGCCAGTAGCCCTTGCAGGTGTCATGGGTGGTCAAGCAACAGAAATCTCTGAAAATTCTAGTCGTGTTGTCCTTGAAGCAGCTGTTTTCAATGGCAAATCGATCCGCAAGACTAGCGGACACCTCAACCTTCGTTCTGAGTCGTCTTCTCGCTTTGAAAAAGGCATCAATGTGGCAACTGTTAATGAAGCCCTTGATGCGGCGGCTAGCATGATTGCTGATCTTGCAGGTGCGACGGTGCGTAAGGGCATCGTTTCAGCGGGGGAGCTTGACACTTCAGATGTGGAAGTTTCTTCAACCCTTGCAGACGTTAACCGCGTCCTTGGTACGGAGCTTTCCTATGCTGATGTGGAAGATGTCTTCCGTCGTCTTGGCTTTGGCCTTTCTGGCAATGCAGAAAGCTTTACAGTCAGCGTACCCCGTCGTCGTTGGGATATCACTATCGAAGCTGACCTCTTTGAAGAAATCGCCCGTATCTATGGTTATGATCGCTTGCCAACTAGTCTTCCAAAAGATGACGGTACAGCTGGTGAATTGACTGCGACACAAAAATTGCGTCGCCAAGTTCGTACCATCGCTGAAGGAGCAGGTTTGACAGAAATTATCACCTACGCTCTGACAACTCCTGAAAAAGCAGTTGAGTTTACAGCTCAACCAAGTAACCTTACAGAACTCATGTGGCCAATGACAGTGGACCGTTCCGTTCTCCGTCAAAATATGGTCTCAGGTATTCTTGATACAGTGGCCTACAACGTGGCTCGTAAGAACAAAAACTTGGCTCTTTATGAGATTGGAAAAGTCTTTGAACAAACAGGCAATCCGAAAGAAGACCTACCAAACGAAATCAACAGCTTTGCCCTTGCTTTGACAGGCTTGGTTGCAGAAAAAGACTTCCAAACAGCAGCAGTTCCAGTTGATTTCTTCTATGCTAAGGGAATCCTTGAAGCGCTCTTTACTCGCTTGGGACTAGAAGTGACTTATACAGCAA
>NZ_AJRE01000136.1:0-2688 GCF_000296955.1 Streptococcus sp. GMD4S | reverse complement strand
TTGCGTTTGGTTTTGAAAAGCGAAGGTAGTTATTAGCCGCGTCTCCACTACCTGTAAGAGTAATGAGAGAAAGTTGGTGGTAACCATTTAGTGTCCAGCCTTCATTGCCTGCAACTGCAAACGGAGAATGCCCACTATCTTTTATCTTTTTAACAATCTCTTGAAACTCTTTAAAAGTCTTCGGTTCCTCAAGTCCTAATTCTTTAAACTTTGTTTTATTGTAATAAATTCCATAAAGGTTAGCCGTTAAAGGCACACTATAAACCTTGTTATTGATTGCATACTTTTCGGCATAGTCATTCTTGATGTTCTCAAGATAGGATTTTCCTGTCATATCTGCAAAATAACCTGCTTTTGCCCACTCCTGAAAATCCATATTTTGAGGATAGATATTAATAATATCTGGAACATCTCCTGATAAAATCCGAGTCTTCAGAACAATTCCAGCTGCGGGTACTGTAGTCAGCTTCACATCAATATTAGGGTGTTCCTTTTCAAAATCATCCACTATCCTTTGCAAGGTATCTGCCATCTCGGTCTTCTGGTTAAAAAACTCAATCGTTACCTTACCATCAGCTGGTTGATTGCTCTGACCACAAGCCACTAGACCTAGTAAACTTACCCCAGCTACTAAAAGAAAACCTGCTTTCTTATACCATTTCATTGGAATGCCTCCTTAATAAATTTATACGCTTTTAGTATAGTCTTTTGAATTTATACTGTCTACTCAAAAAATCTCCTGGCGATAAGGTAACAGTTAAACCTGCATACATGAGCTCTGCACCCGAGTAAACAATGTTTGTCCCTTCCAGCTCATAAAGCCCTTCCACCTCTAAGTCTTTCAGTTTCAAGGTGGTTTCCATTGTTTCCACAACTGATAGGACTCGGACGTAGGTTACAATCGTTTGATTTCCATAGTTAAATTGTACAGCTACTTCATTGGATGCAGCATCGGGATTAATTAACCTATACTGATTTCCCAACTGGACTACTGGTCGCAATTCTTTATACAAGTTCACCTGATTAGCGATCTCAGCTTTCTCCTCATCTGATAAACTTGTCAAATCAAGCTCATAACCCAGATTTCCCATCATGGCTACATGGCCACGTGTTTCTAACGGTGTCTTTCGTCCCATCTGGTGATTCGGTACTGCTGACACATGAGCCCCCATAGAAATGGTTGGATAGAGATAGGATGAACCGTATTGAATTGGTAAACGTGCAATGGCATCTGTATTATCACTAGCCCAGACTTGTGGGAAATAGCGCATCATACCAAGATCATTTCGTCCACCACCACCAGAGCAGGACTCAAAGAGAATATGGCTGTGCTTCTCTGTCAGATAAGAAACGAGTTCATAAAGTCCCAGCATGTACTGATGAGATTGCATCTGTGTCTCTAGATAAGTTAAGCCATTTCCTAGGTTAGTGATATTGCGGTTCATGTCCCATTTGATGTAGTCAATCTCATGATAAGATAGGAGTTCATCTAAGACATTTTTCAAGTATTCTACTACCTGAGGATTGGCAAGATTAAGTACTAATTGATTTCTAGAATAGGTATGCTCATAGCCAGGAACCTGAATGGCCCAGTCAGGATGTTTGCGATACAAATCGCTATCAACAGAAATCATCTCAGGTTCTAACCAAAGGCCAAACTGCAAACCTCTGTCATGGATAGCTGAAATCAAACTTTCTAGGCTTCCACCCAGTTTTTCCTCATTAACAACCCAATCACCTAAAGCACGATTATCATCAAAGCGATTTCCAAACCACCCATCATCTAATACAAAAAGTTCTATTCCAACTTTCTTAGCTTCATCAGCTAATTCTAACAGTTTTTCTCTCTGAAAGTCAAAGTAAGTAGCTTCCCAGTTATTGATAAGAATTGGGCGTTCTTTTTTAGAAAATTTACTTGGCATAATGTGCTTAAGTACAAAATTCTGACTTTCATGACTGATACCGGTTAATCCCTTATCTGAATAGGTCACTAAAGCTACCGGTGTTTCAAAGTTTTCCTCAGGATCTAACTTCCAAGAAAAGTTTTCTGGATTAATGCCAATAGCCACCCGAACTTCATTCAGTTGATTTTTTTGGACAAAAGCTTCGAAGTTTCCACTGTACAGTAGTTGCAAAGCAAACACATTCCCAGCATCCTCTGTGGCTCCTTGATCACATAGTAGAAGAGCTGGTGTTTGAGCATGCCCAGAAGCTCCACGGTTCGAACTAATCGAAAAGATTCCTTGTTCTACCTGTTGACGTCGAACAGTCTTTTCACGAGCATAAGCTCCCTGTAAAGTCACTATTTCGTAAGCTGCAGCAGGAAAATCAGCCATGAGAGAAAAGTCCTTATGAATGACAACTTCCTGATTGCTATTATTCTCCAATTTGCTGTAACTAGCAATTGTCGCATCATTATCAAAAGCAGTATAATACAAAGTCAGACTAAGTTGAGCCTTAGAATCTTCTAAAATCAAGGCAAGAGTCTCTGTATCATCCATGCTGTGTGGAGAAGGTAAACCCTGTGGACCATTCTGACCTTTTAAAATCTTTGCTTCTACAAATCGAAAGTCTGTTACTTCAGTTGCATCATGTTGAACCTGTAAAGTTGGTTTTCTAAAGTCACCCAAACCATGTTGTCCAAAAATCTGACGTTGCGTATCCAAACTAAAGGTTCGATTAGTAGCT
>NZ_AJRE01000135.1:0-2770 GCF_000296955.1 Streptococcus sp. GMD4S | reverse complement strand
CGTCGTGGGTGCACCTGTCTTTGCAATTTTTGCTGGAATGCTCCTCCACCCCTGGCTCTCACCCTACAAACAACTAGACGCAGGTTTGGCCTTTAGTTCCAAGAAATTGCTCCAGTATGCCGTTATCTTACTCGGTTTTGGTCTCAATATCTCGCAAGTCTTTGCAGTTGGACAAACTTCACTCCCCGTCATCCTTTCCACCATTTCGATTTCCTTAATCGTTGCCTACCTCTTCCAGCGTTTCTTTGCGCTAGACACGAAACTGGCTACCTTGATTGGAGTGGGTTCTTCTATCTGTGGTGGTTCTGCCATTGCTGCAACAGCACCCGTTATCCATGCCAAGGAAAAAGAAGTCGCCCAAGCCATCTCCGTTATCTTTTTCTTCAATGTCTTAGCAGCACTTATCTTTCCAACTCTAGGAACCTGGCTTCACTTATCAAATGAAGGCTTTGCCCTCTTTGCAGGAACCGCAGTCAACGATACTTCTTCTGTAACGGCCACAGCCAGCGCATGGGACAGTCTCTACCAGACCAATACCCTTGAGTCTGCAACCATTGTTAAACTCACACGAACTCTGGCTATTATTCCCATCACTCTCTTCCTCTCCTACTGGCAAAGTCGCCAGCAAGAAAATAAACAAGGCGTACAACTGAAAAAAGTTTTCCCACTTTTTATCCTTTATTTCATTCTAGCCTCTCTCTTAACGACTCTTCTCACCTCTCTCGGCGTGTCTAGTAGCTTCTTCACCCCTCTCAAACAACTCTCCAAATTCCTTATCATCATGGCCATGAGTGCCATCGGTCTCAAAACCAATCTGATTGCCATGGTCAAATCAAGCGGTAAATCCATTCTTCTTGGAGCCCTTTGCTGGATTGCCATCATCCTTACCAGTCTTGGCATGCAAGCATTGATTGGTACTTTATAAAATAAAAAGGTAGCCCATGGCTACCTTTTTATTGCTCAAGAATTAAGCGAGTATGTTCTCTCTTAATACAACGATTCATCACGATGTCATCGCATCCTCCAGCACGCAAGATTTCTTCCGCTTCTAGATTTTCAAGTCCTAATTGCGCCCAGAAAATCTTGGCATCTGCCTTGAGAAAATCACGCGCCACATCTGGTAAAAACTCGCTCCGTCGGTATACATTGACAATGTCCACAGGAAAAGGAATCTCAACTAGACTCGCATAAGCCTTCTCTCCCAAAATTTCCCCACCTGCAGCCTTGGGATTAACTGGAATGATTTTATAGCCCCGAGCTTGCATTTCCTTGGTCACTCGATTACTAGTTGTTTCCTCACGATCGGACAAACCCACTACCGCTAACGTTTTACTGGTTGTAAGATACTGACGGATCACACCATCACTTGGATTAATAAATTCTTGGCTCATAGAAATCCTCCTTTTTTCTCAGTATAGCATATTTTGAAAAGGCTTGCAGATTTTGACTATAAAAATCTCCTAGCAAGAAAAGAAACCTGCTAGGAGTTCTGTCTACTTCAAGTGAAAGATTAAATCTTTTTCTCAATACAAAATAGAGGAGAAAGAGGACGTTTTTCGTGGATACGGATAATAGCATCGCCTAGAAGATGAGCAATCGAAATTTGTTCAATCTTATCAATCAAACGCTCTTCTGGTAGGTAGATAGTATCCAAAACAACCAATTTTTTAATAGCTGATTTTTGGATATTGTCCATAGCTGGTCCTGAAAGTACTGGGTGCGTACAGCTTGCGTAAACCTCAACAGCACCTGCTTCAGCAAGAGCATCCGCCGCATGACAAATGGTTCCAGCTGTATCGATCATATCGTCAATCAAAATACAAGTCTTACCTTCTACCTTACCAATGATGTTCATCACTTCACTGGTATTCATCTTGTCTACACTACGGCGCTTGTCAATAATCGCAATCGGAGTTTTCAAAAACTCTGCCAATTTACGAGCACGAGTCACCCCACCATGGTCTGGGCTGACAACCACGTAGTCAGAGCCAACCATGCCACGACGTTCAAAGTAGTCCGCAATCAATGGAGCACCCATCAAGTGATCTACAGGAATATCAAAGAATCCCTGAATCTGTGCAGCGTGCAAATCAATCGTCAACAAACGATCTACCCCAGCAACTTCTAGCATGTTTGCAACGAGTTTTGCTGTGATTGGCTCACGCGCGCGCGCTTTTCTATCCTGACGTGCATAGCCATAGTAAGGCATAACAACATTGACAGATTCTGCACTAGCACGCTTCAAAGCGTCCACCATAATCAAAATTTCAAGTAAATTATCATTTACAGGTGAACTCGTTGATTGTAGGATAAAGACGTGTTTTCCACGGATTGATTCTTCAATGTTGACCTGAATCTCTCCATCTGAAAATTGGCGAACAGTCGATTTCCCCAACTCTATCCCAATTTCTTGCGCCACACGCTCTGCCAATTCTCTATTAGAAGAAAGGGCAAATAGCTTTAAATCAGAAAAAGACATGATTTCCTCCGGTATTTATGTATCACTTGTTTTTACACAACATTTTCCATCTACCATTGTAGCGCTTTTTCCTTTATTTTTCAATCAAAAATAAAACAAGAGCAAACATTTATACCCTTGTTTTATACTATTTTATATTAGCTATATTAAAACTAAAAATCCTACATTTTAACAATCGATTTTATGCTAGGATGAGATTTTTTGAGACAAAGTTAGTATACTTCTCTCATACTTCCTGTATCCACATCATAGACAGCACCTGAAATAACCACATCATCAGGAATCAGTGGA
>NZ_AJRE01000134.1:0-2772 GCF_000296955.1 Streptococcus sp. GMD4S | reverse complement strand
ATAAAAAGGGCGGGATTTTTCCTAGCCCTTTGTTTACAGATTGGACGACTAAGTCAAAACCCCTAGTTGCTATAATCTTGTAAACCAGCATATAAGGAAAAAATATGAATACAAAAATACTAGAAACCTTAGAATTTAATAAAATCAAAGCCTTGTTTGAACCGCATCTCTTGACAGAACAAGGTCTAGAGGAGCTAAAAGGCTTGGTTCCAACTGCCAAGGTGGATAAGATCAAACAAGCCTTTACAGAGATGGAGGAAATGCAAGCCCTTTTTGTGGAGCAACCCCACTTTACCATCCTAGCGACACGTGAGATTTCAGCTGTCTGCAAGCGTCTGGAGATGGGGGCGGATCTCAATATTGAGGAGTTCCTGCTCCTCAAACGAGTCTTGTTTGCTAGCAGAGAGTTGCAAAGTTTTTATGCCAATCTTGAAAATGTACGCTTGGAGCAGTTGGCGAGATGGTTTGAAAAACTGCATGAGTTCCCACACTTGCAAGGGAGTCTTCAATCTCTAAATGATGCAGGATTTATCGAAAATTTCGCCAGTGAAGAGCTAGCACGCATCCGTCGGAAAATCCATGATAGCGAGAGTCAAGTTCGAGATGTCTTGCAAGACTTACTCAAGCAAAAAGCGCAGATGTTGACGGAAGGCATAATCGCTAGCCGAAATGGCCGTCAAGTCTTACCAGTCAAGAACACCTATCGCAATAAGATTGCAGGTGTTGTCCATGACATCTCTGCTAGTGGTAATACGGTTTATATCGAGCCACGTGAGGTGGTCAAGCTGAGCGAAGAAATCGCTAGTCTGCGAGCTGATGAACGCTATGAGATGATTCGCATCCTGCAGGAACTATCGGAACGGGTTCGTCCTCATGCTGCTGAGATTGCTAATGACGCTTGGATTATCGGCCATCTGGATCTGATTCGTGCCAAGGTGCGTTTCATCCAAGAAAGACAAGCAGTTGTTCCTCAACTTTCAGAGAACCAAGAGATTCAACTCCTTCATGTTCGCCATCCTTTGGTCAAAAATGCTGTCGCGAACGATGTACACTTTGGTAAGGAATTAACGGCCATTGTCATTACAGGTCCCAATACAGGTGGGAAGACCATCATGCTCAAAACCCTGGGCTTGACTCAACTTATGGCCCAATCTGGCTTGCCAATCTTAGCTGATAAAGGAAGCCGTGTCGGTATTTTCGAAGAAATCTTTGCCGATATCGGGGATGAGCAGTCTATCGAACAAAGTTTGTCTACCTTCTCCAGCCACATGACCAATATCGTAGATATTCTTGGCAAGGTCAATCAGCACTCGCTCTTATTGCTAGATGAGCTCGGGGCTGGTACCGATCCACAGGAAGGAGCAGCCCTTGCTATGGCTATTCTGGAGGATCTTCGTCTGCGTCAGGTCAAGACCATGGCGACGACCCACTATCCAGAGCTCAAGGCCTACGGTATCGAAACAGCCTTTGTGCAAAATGCCAGCATGGAGTTTGATACAGCAAGTCTGCGTCCGACCTATCGCTTTATGCAGGGAGTTCCTGGCCGAAGCAATGCCTTTGAAATTGCCAAACGCCTGGGCTTGTCAGATGTCATCGTAGGAGATGCCAGCCAGCAGGTTAATCAAGATAATGATGTCAACCGTATCATTGAGCAATTAGAAGAGCAAACGCTTGAAAGTCGCAAACGCTTGGACAATATTCGTGAGGTGGAGCAAGAAAACCTCAAGATGAACCGAGCACTCAAAAAGCTCTATAATGAACTCAATCGCGAGAAGGAAACTGAGCTCAACAAGGCGCGTGAACAGGCTGCCGAGATTGTGGAACTTGCTCTAAATGAGAGTGACCAGATTCTCAAGAATCTTCACAGCAAGTCTCAACTCAAACCCCACGAAATCATTGAGGCCAAGGCTGAGCTGAAAAAACTGGCCCCTGAAAAAGTCTACTTGTCTAAAAACAAGGTCCTTCAAAAAGCCAAGAAAAAACGAGCTCCAAAGGTGGGAGATGACATTGTGGTCCTCAGTTATGGTCAGCGTGGAACCTTGACCAATCAACTTAAGGACGGCCGTTGGGAAGCCCAAGTCGGTTTGATCAAGATGACCTTGGAAGAGAAAGAATTTGACCTTGTTCAGGCCCAGCAAGAAGCCCTAGTCAAGAAAAAACAAGTCAATGTCGTCAAACGTGCATCTGGTCGTGGCCCACAAGCGAGACTGGATCTTCGTGGCAAACGGTACGAAGAGGCCATGAATGAGCTGGACGCCTTTATCGACCAAGCCCTGCTCAATAACATGGCGCAAGTCGACATCATCCACGGTATCGGTACGGGAGTCATCCGTGAGGGCGTCACCAAATACCTGCAAAGAAACAAGCATGTCAAGAGTTTCGGCTATGCTCCACAAAATGCTGGAGGCAGTGGCGCCACCATTGTAACCTTTAAAGGATAGAGAGAAGAAGGATTCACTCTTTCTGAAAAAAGAAGTGAAAAGTCAAAAAATTTCATAGAATATATTGACAAGGGCTAACTTTTCTTGTAAAATAATAAAAAATTAAATACCAACACCGAATGAAGTTTAATAGAAGTGGAGAAAGGTTTGTTTTCCATGACTGTAAATGGACGGAACTCTGGAGAGACCGTAAAGGCACCGAAGGGGCAAGGCAGGTAACTGCTCAAACTCTCAGGTAAAAGGACAGAGCTAGGATAGACCGCTTTTTGGCATTTATCTAAGCATTCCAGAGTACATGTATCTTGCATGTGCTCTTTCTTTTGGGGTTGAA
>NZ_AJRE01000133.1:0-2839 GCF_000296955.1 Streptococcus sp. GMD4S | reverse complement strand
AGAGCTACACACTTGTGAAGAGCTCCTCTAACTACCCAGCTCTAGAGCAATCCATCTCTGGTATGTACAAGATGGCCAACCTCCTCTTCTGGGGTAGCTTGAGCTTCTCAGTTCTTCTCCTTGCACTCTTGCTCAGTCTTTGGATCAACGCCCGTCGCAAGGAAGTGGGAATCCTCCTCTCTATCGGTCTCAAGCAGGCAAGTATCTTGGGGCAATTCATTACCGAATCTATCCTGATTGCCATTCCTGCTCTTATTTCTGCTTACTTCCTAGCCAACTACACAGCCCGTGCCATCGGAAATACTGTTCTTGCCAATGTCACTTCAGGTGTTGCCAAGCAAGCCAGCAAGGCTGCTCAAGCCTCTAATCTTGGTGGTGGTGCAGAAGTAGACGGCTTTAGCAAGACCCTGTCGAGCCTAGACATTTCCATTCAGACATCAGACTTTATCATCGTCTTTGTCCTAGCCTTGGTTCTAGTGGTTCTCGTTATGGCTCTTGCCTCAAGCAATCTCCTCAGAAAACAACCAAAAGAGCTCTTGCTCGATAGCGAATAAAAAACTTGCTACCTATTCTCCTCTAAATGGGGTATAATATAGGTAGCATTTTTATCTATTTCATTTTGATAAGGACTCTTCCTATCAGGATGAAACCGAGAAGATTTACAAGAAATTTAAAGGAATGTGAAACGTTTTTCTATGAAAATTTTAATTGTAGAAGATGAAGAGATGATCCGTGAGGGGATCAGTGACTATTTGACCGATTGTGGTTATGAAACCATTGAAGCAGCAGATGGACAAGAAGCTCTGGAAAAATTTTCCAGCTATGAAGTTGCTCTAGTACTGCTGGATATCCAGATGCCCAAGCTCAATGGCCTCGAAGTTCTAGCTGAGATTCGTAAGACCAGTCAGGTTCCTGTCTTGATGCTGACCGCTTTTCAGGATGAAGAATACAAGATGAGTGCTTTTGCTTCTCTGGCAGACGGTTATCTGGAAAAGCCCTTTTCTCTCTCCCTTTTAAAAGTAAGGGTGGACGCGATTTTCAAGCGCTACTACGATACAGGACGAATCTTCTCTTATAAGGATACCAAGGTGGACTTTGAGAGTTACAGTGCAAGCCTCGCGGGAGAAGAAGTGGCTATCAATGCCAAAGAGTTGGAAATTCTGGACTATCTGGTGAAAAATGAAGGCCGGGCCTTGACTCGTTCTCAGATAATTGATGCGGTCTGGAAGGTGACAGATGAGGTTCCCTTTGACCGTGTCATTGATGTCTATATCAAGGAATTACGGAAAAAGCTAGACTTGGATTGTATCCTCACTGTGCGCAATGTTGGTTATAAATTGGAGCGAAAATGAAACGAACAGGTTTATTTACAAAGATTTTTATCTATACCTTCTCGATTTTTAGTGTTCTGGTTATTTGTCTTCATTTAGCCATTTATTTTCTCTTTCCATCGACTTATCTAAGTCATCGTCAGGAAACCATTGGTCAGAAAGCGACAGCCATTGCTCGGTCCCTTGACGGAAAAGACAGGCAAAGTATCGAACAAGTGTTAGACTTGTATTCCCAGACCAGTGATATCAAAGGGTCCGTTAAGGGTGAGATGACTGAGGACAAGTTAGAGGTTAAGGATAATTTTCCACTAGATACAGCTCGCCAGACAACCTCCCTCTTTATTGAGGAGCGTGAGGTGAAAACGCAAGACGGTAGCACTATGACTCTTCAGTTTCTAGCTTCCATGGATTTGCAAAAGGAAGCAGAGCAGATCAGTCTCCAATTTCTCCCCTATACCTTGTTGGCATCTTTTTTAATTTCCCTTTTGGTAGCTTATATCTATGCTCGGACTATTGTTGCTCCGATCTTGGAAATCAAGTGGGTGACCCGTCGGATGATGGACCTGGATGCTGAAGTACGGTTGCGTGTGGATTCTAAGGATGAGATTGGTGATCTCAAGGAACAAATCAATAGCCTTTACCAGCATCTTTTGACTGTTATTGCGGACTTGCATGAGAAGAATGAAGCTATTCTCCAGCTGGAGAAGATGAAGGTTGAGTTCCTACGAGGGGCTTCTCATGAACTGAAAACACCTCTGGCCAGTTTGAAAATCCTGATTGAGAATATGAAAGAAAATATCGGTCGCTATAGAGATAGAGACCACTATCTGGGAGTTGCCTTGGGGATCGTGGACGACCTCAGTCATCACGTTCTCCAGATATTGTCTCTTTCTTCTGTTCAGGAATTGCGAGACGAGAAAGAAGAGGTTGACCTCCTTCAGATGACGCAAAGTCTGGTCAAGGATTATGCTTTGCTCGCCAAGGAAAGAGAACTTCAGATAGATAATAGCTTGACCCATCAGCAGGCATACATAAACCCATCTGTCATGAAACTAATCCTATCGAATCTCATCAGTAATGCTATCAAGCACTCCACTCCAGGTGGCTTGGTCCGCATTGGAGAAAGAGAAGGAGAACTCTTTATCGAGAATAGCTGTAGTCCTGAAGAACAGGAACAATTGGCCCAGTCTTTTTCTGACAATGCTAGTCGCAAGGCCAAGGGTTCGGGGATGGGGATCTTTGTGGTCAAAAGTTTATTAGAACACGAGAAATTACCTTATCATTTTGAGATGCAGGGTGATCGATTGACCTTCTTCATACGTTATCCCAAAGTCACTCAAGACTAAGGAGAAGAAAGGGGTTACATTGATTGAGTTGGAAGAAATTCAATCTAAAGTATGGGAAAAACTAGCTTTTTTTATCAAAAAGTGATAAAATGAACAATGTAAATGGGATGTCCCAAAAAATATATAGGAGGCCTGACAAATGGCAATCGTTTCAGCAGAAAA
>NZ_AJRE01000132.1:0-2875 GCF_000296955.1 Streptococcus sp. GMD4S | reverse complement strand
GAAAACGCTTTCTAGAAAACAAGAATTATGTTATAATTATCACAAATAAAAGTTTAGGAGTTTTTTATGGTCTCTTCAGAATTTATTTCAAAGATTGAATTTGCTTGTAAGAAGAAAGAAAGTCTTTATAGCCAAAGTAAGTTTAAGTATGCGATTCGTTCCATGTTTGCAGGTGCCTTTCTAACATTTAGTACAGCTGCGGGTGCAGTTGGGGCTGACTTGATTAATAAGATCGCTCCAGGTAGTGGACGTTTTCTCTTCCCATTTGTTTTTGCTTGGGGATTGGCCTACATTGTTTTCTTGAATGCTGAGCTGGTAACTTCAAATATGATGTTTTTGACAGCTGGTAGTTTCTTGAAAAAAATTTCTTGGAGAAAAACAGCTGAGATTTTACTTTACTGTACCTTGTTCAATCTCATCGGAGCTTTGATAGCAGGTTGGGGATTTGCCCACTCAGCAGCCTATGCAAATCTAACACATGATAGCTTCATTTCAGGGGTTGTAGAGATGAAGTTAGGTCGTTCAAATGAGTTAGTCTTACTTGAAGGTATTTTAGCCAATATCTTTGTAAACATTGCCATTCTTTCATTTGTTTTGGTGAAAGACGGAGGCGCCAAACTTTGGCTTGTCTTATCAGCAATTTACATGTTTGTATTCTTAACAAACGAACACATTGCTGCGAACTTTGCTTCTTTTGCGATTGTTAAGTTTAGTGTTGCTGCTGATTCAATTGCTAACTTTGACATACCTAATATTCTTCGTCACTGGGGTGTAACCTTTGTCGGAAACTTTATCGGAGGAGGTCTCTTGATGGGCTTGCCATACGCTTTCCTCAACAAAAACGAAGATACTTATGTAGATTAAAGAAATGAGCACGAGTGAATCGTGCTTTTTTGTTTGATGTGTAAGACTAGTCATAGTTGTTCCTTATATCAAAATATAGAAAAACGGTATTGGAAAAGACTAGCCCAAGATGATACAATATCCCTAATGAAGCTATTTGGAGGTCGTCTTATGACTCGTGATTTTAAATTTGAAACCCTACAATTACATGCTGGGCAAGTAGTTGATCCAGCAACTAAGTCTCGTGCAGTACCGATTTATCAAACAACATCCTTCGTTTTTGATGACACGCAAGAAGGTGCCGATTTGTTTGCCTTGAGAAAACCAGGGAACATTTATACTCGTATCACAAACCCTACAACAGCAGCCTTTGAGGAAAGAATTGCTGCTCTTGAAGGTGGTGTTGGAGCGCTAGCGACAGCATCAGGTATGGCTGCTGTAACCTACACTATTTTGGCGCTTGCTCACGCAGGTGACCATGTGGTGGCTGCGTCAACTATTTACGGTGGGACCTTCAACCTCTTGAAAGAAACCCTTCCTCGTTATGGAATCACAACAACCTTTGTGGATGTGGATAATTTGGAAGAAGTGGAAGCAGCTATCAATGACAATACAAAGCTTGTCTTGATTGAAACCTTGGGGAATCCCTTGATTAACATTCCTGACTTAGAAAAATTGGCTGAGATTGCGCATAAACACAAGATTCCTCTCGTTTCAGACAACACTTTTGCCACACCATATTTGATTAACGTCTTCTCTCACGGTGTAGATATTTCCATTCACTCAGCAACTAAGTTTATCGGTGGGCATGGTACGACTATTGGAGGAGTGATTGTTGATAGCGGTCGTTTTGACTGGGCAGCTTCAGGGAAGTTCCCTCAATTTGTTGAGGAAGACCCAAGTTACCACAACTTGAGCTATACTCGTGATGTGGGTGCAGCAGCCTTTATTATCGCTGTTCGTGTTCAATTGCTCCGTGATACAGGTGCTGCCTTGTCACCATTTAATGCCTTTCTCTTGCTCCAAGGGCTTGAAACTCTCTCTCTTCGTGTCGAACGCCATGTGCAAAATGCAGAGAAAATTGTTGATTTCCTTGTCAACCATCCTAAGGTAGAAAAAGTCAACTATCCAAAACTAGCTGACAGTCCATATCATGCCTTGGCTGAGAAATATCTGCCAAAAGGTGTTGGTTCAATCTTTACCTTCCATGTTAAAGGCGGAGAGGCAGAAGCTCGCAAGGTGATTGATAATTTGGAAATCTTCTCTGACCTTGCAAACGTGGCAGATGCCAAATCTCTTGTTGTCCATCCTGCGACAACCACCCACGGTCAGTTGTCAGAAAAGGATCTAGAAGCAGCAGGTGTCACACCAAACCAAATCCGCTTGTCTATCGGACTTGAAAATGTAGAGGATTTGATTGAAGATTTGCGTTTGGCCTTGGAAAAAATTTAAAGTAACTGATATAAACAGTGGGTTTCGACTCACTGTTTTTGATTTTCCCTCAGGCATGATATAATGGTTACAGAAGTCTAGAAAGAGGAAAGTTATGAACGAAATTAAATGTCCCAACTGTGGGGAAGTCTTTACAGTAAATGAGAGTCAGTATGCCGAACTCTTATCCCAAGTGAGAACGGCTGAGTTTGATAAGGAACTGCACGATCGAATGAAGCAGGAGCTGGCCTTAGCTGAGCAAAAGGCCATGAATGAGCAACAGTCTAAACTGGCTCAGAAGGATCAAGAAATTGTGCAATTACAGAGTCAAATCCAAAACTTTGATACAGAGAAAGAACTGGCTAAGAAAGAGGTTGAACAAACCAGTCATCAGGCTTTATTGGCAAAGGACAAGGAAGTACAGGACTTGGAAAACCAATTGGCTACCTTGCGTTTAGAACATGAAAATCAACTGCAAAAGACCCTTTCTAACCTTGAAAAAGAGCGCGATCAGGTCAAAAACCAGCTCCTTTTACAAGAAAAGGAAAATGAGTTATCTCTAGCTTCCCTCAAGCAAAATTACGAAGCCCAGCTCAAGGCG
>NZ_AJRE01000131.1:0-2884 GCF_000296955.1 Streptococcus sp. GMD4S | reverse complement strand
ATGTATTTACCAATCTTATTGCCATGGTTGATCAAATGGTATTTAAAATAAATGAAATTTACCTGTTCATTTTAAATTACTTCTCGAATAGATAAGTGAGAAGAAAAGGAAGGAGAGAAGAAAATGATTTCAGTAATTTACCCAATCTGGCTATTTAAGTGGCTTAGGGGTTAAAGATTAAATATATAGAAAAAATAAGGAGAAAAAAGATGACAAATTTTGACAACATGGAACAGAACTTTGTAGCTCTTACAGAAGAAGAGTTGACGGATGTGAATGGGGGGTCGGTTACCGCTGTAGTTGTAGGAGGTGTCTTACTAATTGGTGGTATTGCTTGGGGCTATTTTATGTAATAATAAGGAGAGAAAAAATGAATTTAAATAAATGGACAGAATTGACAGAAGAAGAATTGATGAATACAGAAGGTGGCTTAATTACCATAGCCATGATTGCTGGAGGAGTAGCAATTTTCCTTGGTGGTCGATTAATTGGTCAAGATTTAAAACGTAAATTTGGATAAAAGTAGAATTGTATGAAAAATCTAAAAAATGTAATGGGAGCAGTTCTAATTATTTTTGGAGTGCTTTGCATATTGGGAGATTTAAATGTAATCACCTTTAATGTTGAAAAATATTTCCAAACAGAATTAGTTGTTCCGATCCTTATTTTGATGATGAGTTACTTGGATTTAGCTAAAGACAAGGTTTAAAGAGAACTATTTTTAGTGTATGGCAACTGCTATTGAATAGTCATCTTTTAGTTATTATCAATGAAATAAGAACTAATTTAGGAATAGTAGGGATTTTGGTTGGAGTAGCTATTGGATTAGCCAGTATTATTTAAAAAGGAGAGAGAAAAATGAAAGAAATGGATAAAAAATTTAATATCATGACAGAAGAAGATTTGGCTCTTACTGAAGGAGGCTTCATTGTCACTACTTCCACAGCAATAGCTTGGGGTGTATTAGGAGTAGCTTCTTATATGTATGGGCGTTATCTAGGAAGTAGACGTTAATCTAAATATAGAAGGAAATTAACTATGAATCGTAACCTAAATCTCAATACATTGTTACCTAAGCTAGCCACTATACTTCCTTTGTTAGGAATAGGTCTTAATCTTACGCTTCATCTAATTCGTACGGGTTCGCTAGTATCTTTTGATTGGCAATGGAGTTTAATAGGTTTGATTGTTGCAGGCTATTTTGGTATTTATTGTAAGGATTTGAAGAAAAATAATCAAAACTATAAATGATGAATCTGAATGGAAAGGATTTTGTGCATGTAAATGGCGGAGTTTTTCCACCTTGTTTTATCCAGAAACCTATCCAATTCTGCTTGGTCTGTTTTATGTAGGATACAAGTACAAAACAAAAGAAAGTACGATTGGGAATTGATGGACCATCAGATTGGAGTTTGAGATGAAAGTTGTTCAATTACTAGGAAACACTTGGCCAGAGACCACTGTATTATTTAGCTCGATGGCTTATCTAATTATTAGAATCGTGGCTAACGTAAACAAAATAAATCTACCTACGATTTCCTTGTTTTTAGTGGTTTTTATTTTACTGTGTCGGGGCCAAGGAGAAAGAAAAGGAGAATAGAATGAATAGGATTGTAAAATATGTTCTACTATTCACTTTCCTATTTTTGATGAATATTTTCATCTTTGGGATACTAGCAACTCTTGGATTTCAAGTAACAATGAGTGAAAATAGTTATATGGTGCCCCCGGTGTTTGCGTTTATCGTTTTATACACTATTCACAAAAGAAGTGGGAAATGTAAGAAATCTCTGTAATTGAATATTTTAGGCAGGACTCTTGTTCTGCCTCTTTTCTTTGACAAAAAGTGCTGTTTAGGCGTGGATATTGTTTTTTCAGAAACAATTCCCTTATTTCTTCTTCGTTTGGTTAAAATAATCTTACAAAGTTTTTAAGAGATTGTTAGAAAAAAGGAGATAGATATGAAATTTGGGAAAAGACACTATCGTCCCCAGGTGGATCAGATGGATTGTGGCGTGGCTTCCTTGGCTATGGTCTTTGGCTACTACGGTAGTTATTACTCCTTGGCTCATCTACGAGAGTTGGCCAAGACGACTATGGATGGGACGACTGCTTTGGGTGTTGTAAAGGTAGCAGAGGAGCTTGGCTTTGAGACGCGTGCTATCAAGGCGGATATGACGCTCTTTGACTTGCCAGATTTGACCTTTCCCTTTGTGGCCCATGTGCTCAAGGAAGGGAAGCTGCTCCACTACTATGTGGTGACAGGTCAGGATAAAAAGCACATTCATATCGCCGATCCAGATCCCAGTGTTAAGCTGACCAAGATTTCCCGTGAGCGTTTTGCGCAAGAATGGACAGGGGTCAGTCTCTTTATGGCGCCATCTCCAGACTATAAACCCCATAAGGAGAAAAAACAGGGACTCCTATCCTTCTTGCCAATATTATTCAAACAACGTGGCTTAATTGCCAATATCGTCCTAGCGACACTCTTGGTGACCCTGATTAACATTGTAGGTTCTTATTATCTGCAGTCTATCATTGACAGTTACGTACCAGACCAGATGCGCTCGACACTGGGTATTATCTCTATTGGGCTGGTTATCGTCTATATCCTCCAGCAGATTTTGTCTTATGCGCAGGAATACCTCTTACTTGTTCTGGGTCAACGGTTGTCCATTGATGTGATTTTGTCCTACATCAAGCATGTTTTTCATCTGCCGATGTCCTTTTTCGCGACACGCAGGACAGGAGAAATCGTATCTCGTTTTACAGATGCCAACAGTATCATCGATGCGTTGGCGTCGACCATTCTGTCGATTTTCCTAGATGTGTCGACGATTTTGATTATCTCGCTGGTCTTGTTTTCACAAAATATGACACTCTT
>NZ_AJRE01000130.1:0-2900 GCF_000296955.1 Streptococcus sp. GMD4S | reverse complement strand
AAGCAGTTTGGATATGAGCTTCTTTTCGTAAATCTAGGGTTTGACCTTTGTTCTCTTTAATAAACTCTTCACCAATTTGGGCAGCAAGTTGAAGTTGTACTTGCTCCCAAACTATATTTTCAATAGATTCTTGAAGATATTCATTATTTTGTAATTTCTCTCTGTCTATATCAAGTTGATCTATATGTTCAACAACATCCTTAAGGTTATTTTCTAAAGAACTTTCTAATTCAAGTAATTGTTCATAGTCAAAGTCAGTTTCAGAACTTTGTAATTCAAACGTTTTATTCTCGTTAGCCATATTAATCTCTCTACATTATTATTGTATTCATTGATTTATTATACCATTTCAAGATTTGATTTGACAAGTTTAAAAAAACTTCGTCCAATCGGACGAAGTTCCTGCTTCTATTATTATCACCAAAACCGTCCATCATTGTCATCAATTGCCTCGGCTTCCTTTCGTTTGCGTGGTCCTGTTCCGTACATTTCTGCTTCGATTTCTTCCTTAGTTGGCAGGATAGAGGCGAGGATGATGTAAATAATCACGCCAATCCCAAAATTTGATATGGTAAAAATGGCAAAGAGAAAGCGGACTAAAGTTACATCAAAATTCCACTTGTCTGATAGACCAGCTAAAACTCCCGACACCATACTATTTCGTTTCATTTTATAAAATTTGTTATTCATGATATGTTCCTCTTTCGGTATTCTTACAAGTAGTATAGCATGAAACAGGTTCACAAACATCAGTCCTTAGGCCGATTTAAGATGACGAGTTTACCACGGCAGACGCCACAGCGATAGCGTTTGGTATCAATCTTCCTCTTTCGTTGATAGGATTGCTTGCAGGATTGACACTGATAGACTAGGTAGGTACTTTGGTCTTTCAGAGGGGGGACAAAGCGCAGTCCATCCACTTCTTTCAAAAGTTCTTTAAAATCTCGGTCCTTATGTCGATATCCTTTTTTCTGAAAATAAAGGTGATAGTGACAGAGTTCATGGCGTACGATTTTTCGAAAAACCTTCAAACCAAGTTCATTATAGACCTTGGGATTAAAATCCAAATGCCCATCTTTAGGGAAAAATCGCCCGCCTGTCGTTCGCAGACGAGAATTCCACTGAGCTTGGTGCGTGAAAGGTCTACCAAAGTCTTCGAGTGAAACAGACTGAACGTACTCAGTTAGATTCATCTGGAGCAAGGAGCGACAGATTGACTTTTTCACGTTCGGTATCGATTTTCTTAACCCAAACCGTTACCAAATCTCCGACTGAAACCACTTGGCTGGGATGTTTGATAAATTTGCGACTCATGTGGGAAATATGAATCAAGCCATCCTCGTGAATCCCAATATCAACGAAGGCACCGAAATCAACGACATTACGCACCACACCTTCCAGCTTCTGGCCGACTTTTAAATCCTTGATATCCAAGACATCTTGGCGAAGCACAGGTGCATCAAAGGAGTCCCGGAAATCTCGACCTGGTTTAAGAAGGTCGGCAATGATATCTTTAAGGGTTTCTGGGCCGAGATTCAGTTCCTGTGCCATCTCCTTAACTGAAAGGGACTTAAGCTTACTTTGTGCCTCTTCATTCAAGTCTTTGATATCCAAGCGTTTGAAAAGCTCTTTGACGGCAGCATAGTTCTCTGGATGAACTCCTGTATTATCAAGGATATTGCTACTTTCAGGAATACGGAGGAAACCAGCAGCTTGCTCAAAGGCTTTGGCACCGAGACGAGGAACTTTCTTAATTTGAGAGCGTGAAGTGATTTTTCCTTCTTCTTCACGGTATTTAACGATATTTTCAGAGATAGTTTTATTGAGTCCAGCTACATGGGAGAGAAGTGCTGGGCTGGCTGTATTGACATTGACACCGACCTGGTTAACCACCGTATCAACGACAAAGTCCAGACTTTCAGACAGTTTCTTCTGACTGACATCGTGCTGGTATTGCCCGACACCGATTGACTTGGGATCAATTTTGACCAATTCGGCAAGCGGATCTTGCAAACGACGAGCGATAGAAATAGCAGAGCGTTTTTCAACAGTTAATTCTGGAAACTCCTGACGAGCAAGTTCACTGGCAGAGTAGACAGAAGCACCACTTTCATTGACGATAACATAGCTCACTTCTGGAAAATCTTTCAGAACTTCCGCCACAAAGGCTTCGCTTTCCCGGCTGGCCGTTCCATTTCCGATAGCAATAATTTCCACGCCATACTGTCCAATCAAATCTGCCAAATCTTTCTTGGCTTCTTCAATCTGACGAGCTGAAGCTGGTTTAACAGGATAAATGACTTGAGTCGTCAGCATTTTCCCTGTTGCATCTACGACAGCAAGCTTGGCACCTGTACGAAAAGCAGGGTCAAAGCCTAGAACCACGCGCCCTTTCAGTGGAGCAACCAAGAGGAGATTTCGCAAGTTGTCAGAAAAGAGTTGGATAGCCCCTTCTTCTGCCTTTTCGGTTAACTCTGTCCGAATGCGCCGCTCGATAGCCGGCAAGACCTTTTTCTTAACTGACTGTTGAACCACTTCATCAATATAGGCGTTTCTCACCTTGAAACGAGCAGCAAAGAATGATAAGATACGGTCTGTCGCATGTTCGAAGCCGACTTTTAAGACACCTAGTTTCTCCCCACGATTGAGAGCCAAGGTACGATAACCCTGCATGTTGCCAACTGTCTCTGAAAAATCATAGTAAATCTGAAAAACTTGTTTTTCATCAAGGCTTTCATCCTTGACTTGCGAAGTGATTTTAGAGTGTCTCAACACTTCTTGATAGGTCAGTGAACGCAAAGTCACATCTTCCGATAAGGCTTCGACCAAGATATCAACCGCACCAGCCAAGGCTTCTTGACCAGTCGCAAATCCTTCACAGACAAACTTCTCAGCTTCTT
>NZ_AJRE01000129.1:0-2912 GCF_000296955.1 Streptococcus sp. GMD4S | reverse complement strand
GCAATTTCAACTATGCCACTCAGTCTAAGCGTAGCCCAGGCTCAACCATTAAACCTTTAGTCGTTTATACACCCGCAGTAGAAGCAGGATGGGCCTTGAACAAGCAACTGGATAATCATACGATGCAGTACAACAGTTATCAAGTAGATAACTATGCGGGTATTAAGACATCTCCAGAAGTACCTATGTATCAGGCCTTGGCGGAATCACTCAACCTGCCAGCTGTTGCGACTGTAAATGAATTAGGTATTGACAAAGCTTTTGACGCTGGGGAGAGATTTGGTCTGAATATGGAAAAAGTTGACCGAGTTCTTGGAGTTGCTCTTGGTGGAGGTGTGGAAACGAATCCTCTCCAGATGGCGCAAGCCTATGCAGCCTTTGCTAATGGAGGTTTGATGCCTGAAGCACATTTCATCACTCGTATTGAAAATGCCAGCGGCCAGATCATCAAGAGTCATAAAAACTCCCAAAAACGAGTGATTGATAAGTCGGTAGCCGATAAAATGACCAGCATGATGCTAGGAACATTTACCAATGGTACAGGAATTAGTTCGTCACCGGCAGATTATGTTATGGCTGGTAAAACAGGTACGACTGAAGCTGTTTTCAACCCAGAATATACAAGTGACCAGTGGGTGATCGGCTATACTCCGGATGTGGTAATCAGCCACTGGCTCGGTTTCCCAACAACAGATGAGAACCATTATCTAGCAGGTTCGACCTCCAATGGAGCAGCCCATGTCTTTAGAAGTATGGCTAATACCATTTTACCTTACACTACAGGTAGCACTTTTACAGTTGAGAATGCTTATAAACAAAATGGTATTGAACCAGAAAATACGAAAAAGCAGGTTGTTGAAAATGAGACAAACCAGTCTGAGGACCCAATAGGAGATATTCGTAGTCGTGCACAAAATCTTGTAGATGAAGCAGGTCGTGCGATTTCAGAAGCTAAAATAAAAGAAAAAGCCCAGACAATATGGGACTCAATCCTTAATCTATTTCGTTAAGAGGCTTGTCAAAGCCTAGGTTTCTTGTTATAATAGATAAGATGGAGGCGTTATGGCACTAAAAAAAGCAAGCCTAGCTTGTGCAGTTTGTGGTTCAAGGAATTATTCAATCAAAATTAGTGGGAACCCCAAGCCAACACGACTAGAAGTAAATAAATTTTGTAAACATTGTGGAAAATATACGACACATAGAGAAACGAGATAGGAGAGAACGATGGGCTTTATTAAGGATATTTTTAAACTTCTTAAAGAAACAACTTGGCCAACTCGCAAAGAAAGCTGGAGAGATTTTCGCTCTATTATGGAATACACAGCCTTCTTTGTGGTCATCATTTACATTTTTGACCAGTTGATTGTATCAGGTTTGATTCGATTTATTAACATTTTTTAGAAGAAAAGTGGAGAAGTTCTGCTAACTTTCTTCTATCATATGTATGAAAGGAAATATCATGGATAGTTTTGACAAGGGATGGTTTGTTCTACAAACTTATTCTGGCTATGAAAATAAGGTAAAAGAAAATCTATTGCAACGTGCGCAAACATATAACATGTTGGATAATATTCTACGTGTTGAGATTCCAACACAAACCGTGCAAGTTGAGAAAAATGGAAAGAAAAAGGAAGTTGAAGAGAATCGCTTTCCAGGTTATGTCCTTGTAGAAATGGTCATGACCGATGAAGCATGGTTCGTCGTTCGAAACACACCTAACGTAACAGGATTCGTCGGCTCACACGGTAACAGATCAAAACCAACTCCACTTTTGGAACAAGAAATCCGTGATATTCTGGTTTCAATGGGACAAACTGTTCAAGAGTTCGATATTGATGTTGAAGTTGGCCAGACAGTCCGCATCATTGATGGCGCTTTTGCAGACTACACAGGTAAAATTACTGAAATTGATAACAACAAAGTGAAGATGATTATCTCTATGTTTGGTAATGATACGATTGCAGAAGTGAATCTCAACCAAATTGCAGAATTATAACCCCAGAGAGGCTTTGCCTCTCTTTTTATGTGCCGTTGAGGGAGGAAGAAGTATAAAACAGAGGAAGTAGACCCATGGACTCGCGCATTTTGCTAAACTAAATGCAGAAAGGAGAGGTCTATGAATCTAAAAGACTTATATGAAGAAAGCAAGGGAATCGTCCATAAGTGTCGCAAAGATTATCATTTGCATCTGTGGGAGAAAGAGGACTGGGATCAGGAAGGCATGTTATGTCTGTATGAGCTGGTGAGTTGCAACCCAGAGTTACTAGAGGGGGAGCGCCATCGACTTTATGTCTGCTTTAAAACAAAGTTTAGAAATCGTATCCTAGATTACATCCGTAAACAGGAAAGCCACAAGCGCCGTTTTGACAAAGAACCCTATGAAGAGGTGAGTGAGATTAGCCATCGTCTAGGAGAGAAAGGACTCAGGCTGGACGATTATTATCTCTTTCACGAACTTCTAAAGAATTACAAATCAAAGCAGAGTATGGAAAAACAAGAATTAATAGACCGTCTAATGGGAGGAGAAGTCTTTAGAGGACGTAAAGCTCTCCTGAGAGAACTTTCCCTTATCTTTTCAGAATTTCGATAAAGAGGAAAAAAGTCCTTGACAAAGGCGGAAAAGTAGGTATAATAGAAAGAGTTGAAAAGCTCAAGGTCCGTTGGTCAAGGGGTTAAGACACCGCCTTTTCACGGCGGTAACACGGGTTCGAATCCCGTACGGACTATGGTGTATTGCGGTTAAAAAAACTTGAAAAAAGTTTAAAAAATCTGTTGACAGAGACGGGTAGCTGTGATATACTAATATAGTTGTCGCTTGAGAGAATGAGTGACAAAGACCTTTGAAAACTGAACAAGACGAACCAATGTGCAGGGCACTATAACTAAGGTTATAGTACTGAACAATGAAAAAA
>NZ_AJRE01000128.1:0-2926 GCF_000296955.1 Streptococcus sp. GMD4S | reverse complement strand
TTAATATTATAATAAATGAAAGCGCAAACTTAATTCGTCAGAGGTAATAACATGACCAGATTTAAAATTGAGGACGATTTCTATTTAGACGGAAAACCGTTCAAGATTTTGTCCGGCGCCATTCATTATTTTAGGATTCCAGCAGAGGATTGGTATCATTCTCTCTATAACTTAAAGGCGCTTGGCTTTAATACAGTCGAGACCTATGTGGCTTGGAATTTACACGAACCTGTTGAAGGGGAGTTTGATTTTGAAGGTGCCAGAAATTTGGAGAGATTTCTTCAAATTGCACAAGATCTAGGTCTCTATGCCATTGTACGCCCGTCTCCGTTTATCTGTGCGGAATGGGAATTTGGTGGCTTGCCGGCTTGGCTCTTGACCAAGGACATGCGAATTCGCTCGTCCGACCCGGCCTACATCGAGGCTGTTGCTCGCTATTATGACCAATTATTGCCAAGGCTTGTGCCTCGCTTGTTGGATAACGGCGGAAACATTCTCATGATGCAAGTCGAAAATGAATATGGCTCTTATGGAGAAGATAAGTCTTATCTACGAGCAATTCGAAAATTAATGGAAGACCGAGGGATTGATTGCCCACTCTTTACTTCAGATGGCCCATGGAGGGCTACTCTGAAAGCCGGAACCTTGATTGAAGACGACCTCTTTGTGACAGGAAACTTCGGTTCTAAAGCTCCGTACAACTTTTCACAGATGCAGGAATTCTTTGATGAGCATGGCAAGAAATGGCCCCTCATGTGTATGGAATTCTGGGATGGTTGGTTCAACCGTTGGAAAGAACCCATCATCACTCGTGATCCTAAAGAATTGGCAGAAGCTGTTCGAGAGGTATTGGAGCAAGGCTCTATCAACCTTTACATGTTCCATGGTGGTACAAACTTTGGTTTCATGAATGGTTGCTCGGCTCGAGGAACTCTGGATTTGCCGCAAGTCACATCTTACGACTATGATGCCCTTCTCGATGAAGAAGGAAATCCAACTGCTAAATACTTAGCAGTCAAGAAGATGATGGCAACCCACTTCCCAGAGTATCCACAGTTGGAACCACTCTATAAGGAAAGCATGGAGATAGGGTCCATTCCATTGGTCGAAAAAGTTTCCTTGTTTGAAACCCTGGATAATCTCTCTAGTCCTACTGAAAGCCTCTATCCAAAAGCGATGGAAGAACTTGGTCAAAGTTATGGCTACCTTCTCTACCGCACGGAGGCAAGTTGGGATGCAGAAGAGGAACGTCTCCGTATCATCGATGGACGTGACCGAGCTCAACTCTTTGTAGATGGTCAATGGATTGCTACTCAATACCAGACAGAGATTGGCGAAGACATCTACTGTCAAGGCAACCGAGAAGGCTTTTCAGAGATTGACATCTTGATTGAAAATATGGGGCGTGTCAACTACGGACATAAGTTTTTGGCAGATACGCAGCGTAAAGGAATTCGAACAGGTGTCTGCAAGGATCTACATTTCTTACTGAATTGGAAACAATATCCACTGCCACTGGATAATCCTGAGAAGATTGATTTTTCAAAAGGATGGACAGAAGGACAACCAGCCTTTTACGCTTTCGACTTTACTGTTGAAGAGCCGAAGGATACCTACTTAGACTTGTCTGAGTTTGGTAAGGGAGTTGCCTTTGTCAACGGGCGTCACCTAGGGCGTTTCTGGAACGTCGGCCCGACCCTCTCACTTTATATCCCTCATAGTTATCTCAAGGAAGGTGCTAACCGCATCATCATCTTTGAAACTGAGGGCGAATATAAAGAAGAGATTCACTTAACTCGTAAACCTACACTAAAACACATAAAGGGGGAAAACTTATGACAATTGTAGGATGCCGTATCGATGGACGTTTGATCCACGGTCAAGTAGCCAATCTTTGGGCTGGAAAACTAAATGTTTCACGCATTATGGTTGTAGACGACGAAGTTGTTAACAACGATATTGAAAAGAGTGGTTTGAAACTTGCGACACCACCAGGTGTGAAACTCAGTATCTTGCCAGTTGAGAAAGCAGCAGCAAATATCCTTGCTGGTAAATACGATAGCCAACGTCTCTTTATCGTTGCACGTAAACCAGACCGTTTCCTTGGTTTGGTCGAAGCAGGTGTTCCGCTTGAAACACTCAACGTCGGCAATATGTCTCAAACACCAGAAACTCGCTCTATCACACGTTCTATCAATGTGGTAGACAAGGATGTGGAAGATTTCCACAAACTAGCAGAAAAAGGTGTGAAACTCACTGCTCAAATGGTTCCAAATGATCCAGTTTCAGACTTTTTGAGCTTATTAAAATAGGAAAAAATTTTTAGGAGGTCATTGTTATGATACAACCGTGGCAAATTTTACTTCTCACTTTGTACTCAGCTTATCAAATCTGTGATGAGTTGACAATCGTTTCATCTGCAGGTTCCCCTGTATTCGCTGGTTTCATTACTGGTTTAATCATGGGAGATGTGACAACTGGTTTGTTTATCGGTGGTAGCTTGCAGTTGTTCGTTCTCGGGGTTGGTACCTTCGGTGGTGCTTCTCGTATCGACGCAACTTCTGGTGCGGTTCTTGCAACAGCATTCTCTATCTCTCAAGGTATTGATACAGACCTTGCGATTACAACAATCGCTGTACCAGTAGCGGCACTTTTGACATACTTCGACGTTCTTGGACGTATGACAACTACTTTCTTTGCACACCGTATTGATGCTGCGATCGAACGCTTTGACTACAAAGGTATCGAACGCAACTACCTACTTGGTGCGCTTCCATGGGCTCTTTCTCGTGCCCTTCCAGTATTCTTCGCTCTTGCTTTTGGTGGAGAATTCGTACAAGGTGTTGTAAACCTTGTTAAAGAATACCAATGGGTTGCAGACGGTTTGACACTTGCAGGTCGTATGCTTCCAGGTCTTGGATTTGCA
>NZ_AJRE01000127.1:0-2928 GCF_000296955.1 Streptococcus sp. GMD4S | reverse complement strand
CGACTTGGTTTACAAATGATCAAAAGTACGAATCTGTAGTTGGATTAAAGGTATCAAAAGGTCAAGATAGTCGTAACCCTGAGACAGCGTCTATTAGTGCATGGGTAAAAGATTCTGTTGCTGGAGGATTCGTAGTAGTAGCTGTGCCAAGTGGAGTTGTTATGCAACCTGCTGATGACGGAAAGATTACGGATAAAAGCAATCATGCTGAGGAAAGACTACTTTCAGGACAAGATTATGGGTCTATGTTAATGAAACCAGAAAATGTTTATTATCGTGTGAAACCAGATACCAGTAAACTTGAGGAAGCAGAAAAGAACTTAGCTCAACTGCAAGCTGATCGTGAAGCAATCAAATCTTCTCTAGAGTCAAAGGAAAAGAAAAACTAGATGGTATTCGTTCAAAAATACTGTTGCAATCGGCAGAATCAAGAAGCCCATTAGGGCTTCTTTTTCTTTTGTTACAAATACTCAACCACTTAGACAGAGATATTGACCAGATAGGCAAAAGGGCTTGTTCTTGAAAAATTCCTCTGCTATAATGATTCATGTAAGGGACGTGAGGGGTCAGTATCAGACAACTCAAGAACCAAAAAAAGAAAATGGAGACAAAAAAATGAAAAAATTATTGGGACTTGTATTTTTAGTAGCAGCAGCGCTAGTATTGTATTTCGGATCTGTTGGATGGCCAAGTTTGGATGTCAACCTCTGGTCACTGATTCCAGTTGGCTTATTCCTCTATTTCACTCTAGAAAATCTTTTGAAAAAAGACTATAAGGCTAGTCTGATGTGCTTAATTATTGCTTTTATCATTGCAAATGCTATTTTTGATCTCTTGCCCATTTCAAGTGGTTTGGTGATTGGTGCCGGTGTGCTAGCTTGTGTAGGACTTGGCTACCTCTTTCCTGATAAGGATAAAAAAGAAGATAAATAAAAAAGTCTCGAGATTTCTCGAGACTTTTTTTACGGACCAGCGTAATATTTTTGAATCCCTTTTACGATGCCTGCGACCAGTTTATCTTGGTAGTGGCTATCTCTAATTTGTTGGTTTTCGGAGAAATTATCCATATAACCAAGTTCTAGGAGAACGGCTGGTTTGGCTGTTTCGCGTAGTACGGCATAGCTGCTCTCCAACAGACCAGCGTCTTTGGCCCCTGTTTCTGCTAGGAGAGAGGAGTGGATGGCAGTGGCGAGGCGTTTGCTTTCACTCATACGATCTGGGTGATTGTGCCAGTATTTATTAATCTTACTTGGATAATCAGGTTCATCGCTATAGGAGTAGGTTTGAATACCGCTCGCTTTTGAGTAGGTATTACCAGTAGCGTTGAAGTGAATACTGATAAAAATATCCGAGTTGGTTTTATTAACCATACGAGAACGTTCGGTAACAAAATCAACGTCAATATCACTATCACGAGAAGTGAGGACCTTGTAACCTAGTTCTTCCAACTTACTACGAAGCTTACGGTAAATCTGCATGTTGAGATCTTTTTCAGCTACATTGTAGTAAAAGGCACCTGAATCTCGACCACCATGCCCAGGATCTAGGAAAATGGTATTGCTGTATTGGCCTTTTACAAATCCACCTTCAGTTGAAACTTCAGAAATCCATTGGCCGTATTTTTGGAACAGGTGTTCCTTACCGTCTATCTTGTAAGTTCCTGAAACATAATGTCCATTATCATCTAGGTAGTAGCGTGCTTTGTCAGAGTTATCGTAAATCCATTCGCTCTTTGCCATGTAACCACCTGACTTGAGGTAGTATGCTCCAATCCACTCCTGATTTGCATAACGACCATCCGCTTTTAGATAGAACCAGCTCTTGTAGGCTTTATCGAAGATCCACTCATTCTCCGCCATGGCTCCACTGGTTTTAAGGTAGTAGCTTTCTTTCCATTTGTCTGCTAGCATCCCACCATTCTGGTCAAATGAGTACCAGGAACCCTGAATCTTTTGCCAGTTTTCTTGGACATATCTCCCTGACCCGTTCGCATAGAACCAAGTATCCTTGATTTTGACCCAGTTGTTTTCTGCCATAGCTCCACTCTGGTTGAAGAGGTAGCCCTTGAAGGTTGTCGCACTCAGCATTCCACCGTCTTTGTCAAAGTAGTACCAAGAACCGTTGATTTTCTCCCATTTATCCTGTGAGATCTTTCCAGAAGGAGCGACATAGTACCAAATTCGATCTAATTTTGTCCAACCCTTTTCTGCCATAGCTCCGCTTTTTGTGAGAAGATAGCCGTCAACGGCAGTGTTGCTGAGCATACTTCCAATTTGGTCAAAATAGTACCAAGAGCCGTTAATTTTTTTCCAGGTGTTCTGAGCTAGTCGTCCAAAGGAATCAGCATAATACCATTGATTGTCCAGTTTGGTCCAGCCATTTTCTATCATGACACCATCTTGGTCAAAGGCGTAGCCTTTGTAGACAGTAGAATGAAGACGATTACCATCTTGATCGAAGTAGTACCATTTGCCTTGGATTTGTTTCCAGTTCAAAGCAGGTTTGTCATCTTGGTAAAAACGCCAGTGGTGATTTTCTTGGTACCACCCTTCTTTTTTTGTCTTGTCTTCTTGCACATCTACTTTCGGAAGAACTTCTGATTTAGAGTTTTCCTCAACACTTGATTCTTTCTTTTCTTCTTTGGCAATTGCTTCCTTGACAGCAGATGTCGATTGAGTTGTGTTTTCTTCTCCTAAGACGGATGCGGGTGCTAATCCTGCGATTGAAAGGATTAAAGCACTGGTCAGTAGTATCTTTTTCACTTTCTATTTCCTAACTTTTTCTTTTTCCCTTTTTCATTTTTCTATTAATTATCGAATTGAACTTCTTCTAGTAAGTATTCGATAAAGCGTTCGCCCATCTTAGACAGGCTGGTTTTTTCATGCTGGATATAGACTAGTTCAATCGGGTCGTCAATGTCCAGTGGAA
>NZ_AJRE01000126.1:0-2931 GCF_000296955.1 Streptococcus sp. GMD4S | reverse complement strand
TTCCACTGGACATTGACGACCCGATTGAACTAGTCTATATCCAGCATGAAAAAACCAGCCTGTCTAAGATGGGCGAACGCTTTATCGAGTATCTACTAGAAGAAGTTCAATTCGATAATTGATAAAAAATAAAGATTAAAAGGGAAAGAGAAAAAGTTAGGAAATAGAAAGTGAAAAAGTTACTACTTGCCAGTGCTCTGATTCTGTCAATAGCAGGATCTATATTAGCTCCCGTCTCTGCAGAAGAAAACCAATCACAAACTCCTTCTGCTGTTAAAGAAAAGCAATCCAAAGATGATCAAAAAGATGCTATTGTTAAGGAGAATACAGAACCCGAAGTTCTTCCAAAAGTAGATGCGCAAGAAGCCAAACCCAAAAAAGAGGGCTGGTACCAAGAAAACTACCACTGGCGCTTCTACCAAGATGACCAACCTGCAGTGAACTGGAAAAAAATTCAAGGCAAATGGTACTACTTCGACCAAAATGGTGACCGTCTCCAGTCCACTATCTATAAAGGTTATGCCTTTGACCAAGAGGGTGCTATGGTGGAAAATAGCTGGACCAAATTGGAGAATCAATGGTATTACGCTGCTCCTTCTGGACGATTAACTCAAAATGCTTGGAAAAAAATCAATGGTGCTTGGTACTATTTTGACCAAACTGGAATCATGCTCAGCAATACAAGCATTGATGGCTATTTCTTAGGTCAAAGTGGAGCCATGGTATCTCAAGGTTGGCAAGAGGTCAATCACGTTTGGTACTACGTTCTGCCGTCAGGAAAAATCTCTCAAGACAAATGGGAGAAAATCAAGGGTACTTGGTACTATTTTGACAAAGAAGGAAGGATGTTGAGCGAAACAACCTTCAAGGGCTACCTCTTTAAGAAGAGTGGAGCTATGGCAGAAAACAACTGGGTCAAAATCAAGGATACTTGGTTCTATGCTAGCGATTCAGGCAGATACGTCCAAGACAAGTGGCAAAAAATCCAGGGCTCTTGGTACTCTTTTACTCATGATGGGGGAATGCTAGCAGATAAATGGCAAGGAAGCTACTACCTCAAGACCAGTGGGGCCATGGCTGAAAAAGAATGGATCTTCGACAAGACTTATAAGAGCTGGTTCTATCTAAAAGCGAATGGGCATTATGCAAATCAGGAGTGGATTGGAGCTTATTATCTCAAGTCTGGTGGCTATATGGCCAAAAACGAGTGGATCGATGATAGTCAAGACAAAGGGCGTTACTATTTGGATGAAAATGGTCGCTATGTTACAGGAATTCACAAGATTTCTGGAAAAGACCATCTCTTCCAAAAAGATGGGAAATGGATTTCTGAAGTTTCAACTGAGGGTGGATTTGTAAAAGGCCAATACAGTAACACCATCTTCCTCGATCCCGGACACGGTGGTCGAGATTCTGGCGCCTTTTACTACAATGTAGCTGAAAAAGATCTCAATATGCAAATCTACCGTAAACTTCGCACCAAGTTAGAAGAACTAGGCTACAAGGTTCTCACCTCACGTGATAGTGATATTGATGTAGATTTCATTACAGAACGTTCCCGTATGGTCAACAAAACCAACTCTGACATTTTTATCAGTATCCACTTCAATGCAACTGGAAACGCATATTCAAAAGCGAGCGGTATTCAAACCTACTCCTATAGCGATGAACCTGATTATCCAAGTAAGATTAATCAATACTGGCACAACCATCCTGATCGCATTAGTGAAAGTAAGCGCCTCGCTGCTGCTATCCACTCCTCTCTCTTAGCCGAAACAGGGGCTAAGGATGCTGGTCAGTTAGAAAGAAGTTTTGCCGTACTACGCGAAACAGCCAAACCAGCCGTCCTCCTTGAACTTGGTTATATGGATAATTTCACTGAAAGCCAACAAATCAGAGATAGTCGCTACCAAGATAAACTGGTCGCAGGCATCGTAAAAGGGATTCAAAAATATTACGCTGGTAAATAAAAATAAAGTCTCGAGGTTTCTCGAGACTTTTCTATTTGTCTTCTTTTTTATCTTTATCAGGAAAGAGGTAGCCAATTCCTACACAAGCTAACACACCGGCACCAATCACCAAACCACTTGAAATTGGCAAGAGATCAAAAATAGCATTTGCAATGATAAAGGCAATAATCAAGCACATCAGACTAGCCTTATAGTCTTTTTTCAAAAGATTTTCTAGAGTGAAATAGAGGAACAAGCCAACTGGAATCAGTGACCAGAGATTGACATCCAAACTTGGCCAGCCAACAGATCCAAAATACAATACTAGCGCTGCTGCTACTAAAAATACAAGTCCTAATAATTTTTTCATTTTTTTGTCTCCATTTTCTTTTTTGGTTCTTGAGTTGTCTGATACTGACCTCTCACGCCCTTACATGAATCATTATAGCAGAGGAATTTTTCAAGAACAAGACCTTTTGCCTATCTGGTCAATATCTCTGTCTATGTGGTTGAATAGTAGTGATAAAAGAAAAAAAGCCCTAATGGACTTCTTGATTTTGCCGATTGTAACAGTATTTTTGAACAAATACCATCTAGTTTTTCTTTTCCTTTGACTCTAGAGAAGATTTGATTGCTTCTCGATCTGCTTGTAGTTGAGCTAAGTTCTTTTCTGCTTCCTCAAGTTTACTGGTATCTGGTTTCACACGATAGTAAACATCTTCTGGTTTCATTAACATCGATCCATAATCTTGGCCCGAAAGTAGTCTTTCTTCAGCATGATTGCTTTTATCCGTAATCTTTCCATCATCAGCAGGTTGCATAACAACTCCACTTGGAACAGCAACTACTACAAATCCTCCAGCAACAGAATCTTTTACCCACGCACTGATAGAAGCTGTCTCAGGGTTACGACTATCTTGACCTTTTGATACCTTTAATCCAACTACAGATTCGTACTTTTGATCATTTGTAAACCAAGTCG
>NZ_AJRE01000125.1:0-3060 GCF_000296955.1 Streptococcus sp. GMD4S | reverse complement strand
GTGTGATTGAAAAGGCTAAGAATATCATGCGCCAAGAGTTTGATAAGATTGGTGCGGTGGAGATGTTGGCTCCTGCCCTTCTCAGTGCCGATCTTTGGCGTGAATCAGGCCGTTACGAAACCTATGGTGAAGACCTTTATAAACTGAAAAATCGTGAAAAGTCAGACTTTATCCTAGGTCCGACACACGAAGAGACTTTTACAGCCATTGTCCGTGACTCTGTCAAGTCTTACAAGCAATTGCCACTCAACCTTTACCAAATCCAACCGAAATACCGTGATGAAAAACGCCCACGTAACGGACTTCTTCGTACACGTGAGTTCATCATGAAAGACGGTTACAGTTTCCATGCCAACTATGATAGCTTGGATGTGACCTATGATGAATACAAGGCAGCCTATGAGCGCATCTTCACTCGTAGTGGTTTGGATTTCAAGGCTATCATCGGTGACGGTGGTGCCATGGGTGGTAAGGACAGTCAAGAATTTATGGCGATTACACCTGCTCGTACAGACCTTGACCGCTGGGTTGTCTTAGACAAGTCAGTTGCCTCATTTGATGAGATTCCTACAGAAGTGCAAGAAGAAATCAAGGCAGAATTGCTCAAATGGATGGTTTCTGGTGAAGACACCATTGCCTACTCAAGTGAGTCTGGCTATGCGGCTAACTTGGAAATGGCAACAAATGAGTACAAACCAAGCAACCGTGTCGTTGCGGAAGAAGAAGTGACTCGAGTGGAAACTCTAGGTGTTAAATCCATCGATGAAGTCGCAGCCTTCCTAAACGTTCCGCAAGAACAAACCATCAAAACCCTCTTCTATATGGCAGATAGTGAGCTTGTTGCAGCCCTTCTAGTTGGAAATGACCAACTCAATGAAGTTAAGTTGAAAAACCACTTGGGAGCAGATTTCTTTGACGTTGCGAGCGAGGAAGAAGTAGCAAATGTTATCTCAGCTGGCTTTGGTTCGCTTGGCCCAGTTGCTTTGCCAGAAAATGTGAAAATCATTGCTGACCGCAAGGTGCAAGATGTTCGCAATGCTGTTGTAGGGGCTAACGAAGATGGCTACCATTTGACGGGTGTGAACCCAGGTCGCGACTTTACTGCAGAATATGTGGATATCCGTGAAGTTCGTGAGGGTGAAATTTCCCCAGACGGACAAGGTGTTCTTAACTTTGCGCGTGGTATCGAGATTGGTCACATCTTCAAATTGGGAACTCGCTACTCAGCAAGCATGGGTGCGGATGTTTTGGATGAAAATGGCCGTGCGATCCCAATCATCATGGGTTGTTACGGTATTGGTGTCAGCCGTCTCCTCTCAGCAGTTATGGAGCAACACGCTCGCCTCTTTGTCAATAAAACTCCAAAAGGTGAATACCGTTACGCTTGGGGAGTTAACTTCCCTAAAGAATTGGCGCCATTCGATGTGCATTTGATTACTGTCAATGTTAAAGATGAAGAAGCGCAAGTCTTGACAGAAAAATTGGAAGCCAACTTGATGGAAGCTGGTTACGAAGTCTTGACGGATGACCGTAACGAACGTGTCGGGGTTAAATTCAGCGATAGCGACTTGATTGGTCTTCCAATCCGTATCACTGTTGGGAAGAAGGCGGCTGATGGTATTGTCGAAGTTAAGATCAAGGCGACTGGTGACACCATTGAAGTTCACGCAGACAACTTGCTTGAAACTCTTGAAATCCTAAGCAAAAAATAAAAACTATAATCAGAAGAAAAACAAGGCAAAAATGTAACTAGTTTTTACCTTGTTTTTTCTATATAATAAGACTGAATAGACACATAAAATATCAACAAAAGAGGTATAAGTATGTTAAAATTTCCAAAGGATTTTGTCTGGGGTTCCTCTACTTCTGGACCACAGACAGAAGGTCGTGTACCTGGTGACGGCAAGGGATACAATCTCTGGGATTATTGGTTCCAAGTAGAGCCAAATCGTTACTACAATGGAATTGGACCTGATAAAACATCGACTTTTTACGAAAACTGGGAAAAGGATATTGAGCTTTTGGTAGAGACTGGGCATACAGCCTTCCGAACTTCTATCCAGTGGTCTCGTATTTTTCCGCAAGGTCGTGGAGAGATCAATCCGCAAGGGGTGGCTTTCTACCGTCAGGTTTTTGAGGCTATTAAGGCCAAGGGGATTCGTCTCTTAGTCAATCTCTATCACTTCGACCTGCCTTTTGCCCTTCAAGAAGCTGGTGATGGCTGGGAAAATAAGGCAACTGTCAAGGCTTATGAAGACTATGCTCGTTTTTGTTTTGAGACTTACGGTGACTTGGTAGACCAATGGATTACCTTTAATGAACCCATCGTCCCCGTAGAATTTGGTTATTTTTATGATGCCCATTATCCTCACAAGGTGGATGCCAAAGCAGCGGTTAAGGTTGCCTATCATACGCAACTGGCTAGTAGTCTTGCGGTTAAGGCCTGTCATGAGATTCTGCCTGGCTCTAAGATTGGAATTGTACTTAACTTGACACCAGCCTATCCACGTAGCCAGCATCCTGCGGATGTCAAGGCTGCGCGCATTGCCGACCTCTTCCAAGCTCAATCTTTCCTAGATCCGTCTGTCTTGGGAGCTTATCCAGAGGAATTGGTGGAAATTTTAGCTGAGCATGATTTGCTGCCAGAGTACACTGTTGAAGAGTTAGAACTCATTCGCGAGAACATAGTTGATTTCCTTGGAGTCAACTACTACCAACCTTTGCGCGTTATGGCGCCGCGTTTTGCTAAACATCCAGACAGTCCCCTCTTGCCAGAACATTTTTACGAGCCTTATATCATGCCGGGCCGTAAAATCAATCCTCACCGAGGTTGGGAAATCTACGAGCAGGGGATTTATGATATCGCTCAAAATATCAAAGAAAATTATGGTAATATTGAGTGGATGTTGACAGAGAATGGCATGGGTGTTGAAGGTGAGGATAAATTCCGTGAGAATGGCATGATTCAGGACGACTATCGTATCGACTTTGTCAAAGGACATCTGCGTGAACTTCACCGTGCCATTGAAGACGGAGCCAATTGTAAGGGTTACTTAATCT
>NZ_AJRE01000124.1:0-3148 GCF_000296955.1 Streptococcus sp. GMD4S | reverse complement strand
TGGGAGTCTTGATTGCCTGTATCATGGCGGTGCTTATGGACAGTCTGACTTGGCTCAATGATCTTATCTACCCTATGATGGTGGTTGTCCAGACCATTCCGACCATTGCTATAGCTCCTATCCTGGTCTTGTGGCTAGGCTATGGAATTTTGCCTAAGATTGTCTTGATAATCCTGACGACAACCTTCCCTATCATCGTCAGTATTTTGGATGGATTTAGGCACTGTGACAAGGATATGCTGACCTTGTTTAGTCTGATGCGAGCAAATCCTTGGCAAATCCTGTGGCATTTTAAAATCCCGGTTAGTCTGCCTTACTTTTATGCAGGCTTGAGGGTCAGTGTCTCCTACGCCTTTATCACGACAGTGGTATCTGAGTGGTTGGGAGGCTTTGAAGGACTTGGTGTTTATATGATTCAGTCCAAGAAACTGTTTCAGTATGATACCATGTTTGCGATTATTATTTTGGTGTCGATTATCAGTCTTCTAGGTATGAAGCTGGTCGATATCAGTGAAAAATATGTGATTAAATGGAAACGTCCTTAAAATAGAGCGTTTTTGAAAAAGAAAAGAGGAAATAACATGAAAAAGACATGGAAAGTGTTTTTAACGATTGTAACAGCTCTTGTAGCTGTCGTGCTTGTGGCTTGTGGCCAAGGAACTGCTTCTAAGGACAACAAAGAAGCAGAAGTCAAGAAGATTGACTTTATCCTAGACTGGACACCAAACACTAACCACACTGGACTTTATGTAGCCAAGGAGAAAGGCTATTTCGAAGAAGCTGGAGTAGATGTTGACTTGAAATTGCCGCCAGAAGAAAGCTCATCTGACTTGGTGATCAATGGCAAGGCACCATTTGCTATCTATTTCCAAGACTACATGGCTAAGAAATTAGAAAAAGGAGCAGGGATTACTGCCGTTGCCGCTATCGTAGAACACAATACATCAGGAATCATCTCACGTAAATCGGACAATGTCAGCAGTCCAAAGGACTTGGTTGGTAAGAAATACGGAACTTGGAATGACCCAACGGAACTAGCTATGTTGAAAACCTTGGTAGAATCTCAAGGTGGAGACTTTGAGAAGGTCGAAAAAGTACCAAACAACGACTCAAACTCGATTACACCAATTGCCAATGGTGTCTTTGATACTGCTTGGATCTACTACGGTTGGGACGGTATCCTTGCCAAATCTCAAGGTGTAGACGCCAACTTCATGTACTTGAAAGACTATGTGAAAGAGTTTGACTACTACTCACCAGTTATCATCGCAAACAACGACTATCTCAAAGACAATAAAGAAGAAGCTCGTAAAGTTATCCAAGCTATCAAAAAAGGCTACCAATACGCTATGGAACACCCAGAAGAAGCTGCAGATATCCTCATCAAGAATGCACCTGAACTCAAAGAAAAACGTGACTTTGTCATCGAATCTCAAAAATACTTGTCAAAAGAATACGCAAGCGAAAAGGGAAAATGGGGACAATTTGACGCAGAACGCTGGAATGCCTTCTACAAATGGGATAAAGAAAATGGTATCCTAAAAGAAGACTTGACAGACAAAGGCTTCACCAACGAATTTGTAAAATAATGACAGAAATTAGACTAGAACACGTAAGCTATGCCTATGGCGAGGAGAAGATTTTAGAGGATATCAACCTGCAGGTGACTTCGGGTGAAGTAGTCTCTATCCTAGGTCCCAGTGGTGTAGGCAAGACTACCCTCTTTAACCTGATTGCAGGAATTTTAGAAGTCCAGTCAGGTAGAATTGTCCTTGATGGGGAGGAGAATCCCAAGGGGCGCGTGAGTTATATGTTGCAAAAGGATCTCCTCTTGGAGCACAAAACGGTGCTTGGCAATATCATCCTGCCCCTCTTGATTCAAAAGGTTGATAAGACGGAAGCCATTGCCCGAGCGGATGACATCCTTGCGACCTTCCAGCTGACAAACGTACGGGATAAGTATCCTCACGAACTCAGCGGAGGGATGCGCCAGCGTGTAGCCTTGCTTCGGACCTATCTTTTTGGACACAAGCTCTTTCTTTTAGATGAGGCTTTTAGCGCCTTGGACGAGATGACCAAGATGGAACTCCACGCTTGGTATCTGGAGATTCATAAGCAGTTGCAGCTGACGACCCTCATCATCACGCATAGTATTGAAGAGGCCCTCAATCTCAGCGACCGTATCTACATTCTAAAAAATCGGCCGGGACAGATTGTTTCTGAAGTCAAACTAGATTGGTTCCAGAGCGAAGACAAGGAAGTCCAAAAAATTGCCTATAAACGTCAAATCTTAGCGGAATTGGGATTAAATACTTAGATTCTTAGAACAATATTATATATTAAGTCCAAGCAAGAACCCTGCTTGGATTTAATTGTTTCAAAGCTTATGCGGACGTGGGATTGGCTGACTTATCCATCTATCTGATAAGTTAATATAAAAATTAGCACATTATAGTTGACATACTGTTATAGACCTGTATAATATAATTGAACCATTATAGACAATAAGGAGGATAATGTGGTGAAAAAGAGAACTAGTAAACTCTTTCGTTGCTTGATGGCCTTGCTACTGGTTGTGTCGGTCTTTTTGCCTGCACTAAGACTTAATGGAGTAGTTAGTGCTGCCGAAAAAACTGAATCAGAGTACACTTTGACTACAGAGCCGACGATTAATACGAACCGATTAGTCGATCATGCCAAATATGGAGAAGGTAAGTTCTATCTTAAAACAACTTACGCATTCCCAGACAATGTAACTCTGAATAACGGTGATTTCATGGTTTATCACGTTCCAAATGAGTTCAAAATCGAAGTAGATTCTAGTACAGATTTGAAAGCTCCGAACGGTGAAACGATTGCAAAACTGACAACAGAGAAGGCAACGAATACTGCTAAGATTACAGTAACAAACGAAGAGTACTTTAAGAAGTTTAATGAGAACAAACAAATTGTTGCATCATTTACTGTGGTATGGGCAGACCATGTTGAAAAGAACAAGGAATATGAAATCAACATTCCTGGTGCAGGAGTTTACCATTTGACTCGTATCGTTCCAGACGTTGACCCAACTGGATTTACTAAATGGGGAGTTCAAGACTCAGACGATCCTAACTATGTAAACTGGCGTATCCGTGTTAACCGCTATGCA